>MHGP01000095.1:3765-16303 GCA_001805615.1 Omnitrophica WOR_2 bacterium RIFCSPHIGHO2_02_FULL_48_11 | reverse complement strand
GTGCTGCGGCAATGCCCGCCACCGTTAAGGCCGAGAGGATCATCGTTCCCAAAACAAAAACCACGCTGATAAAATTCCACAACGCCCACTGCTCTTCTTTGTGCACATATTCCGCGCAGACCGGCACCACCGCCGAATTCGCGGCCCCCTCGCCCACCAGCTCGCGGAAAAGGTTGGGGATCCGAAACGCCACAAAAAAAGCATCCGCCTTCATGCCGGTCCCCAAAAACTTGGCGATCAGGATATCCCGAAAAAACCCCAAAAACCGCGACGTCAAGGTACCGGTCGAAATAATCGAAGTCGATTTGACTAGGGCACGATGCGGATAAGGGGCGTCCGATTTATTAGTTGACACGACTTTTCCTCTTTGGTATATTAGGGGCCTTATTTGTTAACCGAAAGGAGTTTCACTTTGCCACAACGAAAAACAAGCGCAAAAGAACTACGCAAGACGTTTAGCCGCAGACTGCATAATCTAGATATCCGAACGGATTTGAGAAAAACAATCAAGAAATTCCTTACCGTGGTCCAAGCTAAAAATAAGGCGCAGGCGCAGTCCGAATTAAAGATCGTTTTCAAAAAGTTGGATAAGGCCGCCAAGCGTAATGTTCTTCCCAAGAATACCGCCGGCCGCAGAAAATCTCGCTTCAGCAGATTAGTCGCCGCTTTAAAATAACCTTCCCCGGTTCAGACCAAAGAACTCAATTTTACGACCGCGACTTCCACCGCATATTCCGGCTTAAGGCGGCTGCGTTTGATATTCAGGTCCGCCTCCTGCAGGACAGCCAAACCTTTTTTGAATTTTTCTTTCGAAAGCCGGTCGCGCGATTTTCCCCAGAACCAGACCATCCCGCCCATCAGTTGCAACGGATGAACGCCGTCGCCTAAAAGCATCGCCAGGATCTTTAAAGCCTCTTCGGGCCGACGCTGACCGATCGCCCGGGTCATGTCAAAAACATTGAATTCCTGACCCCGCGCAAAATGCATCACCTTGACCCAGGGACTTAAACTTTTTACAAAACTGTCCGTCGGCCCCCATTCGTCCGAATCAAAGATCAAAACAGTTTTATTATTTTTTTTCGAAAAAAAATCGAGGATCAACTTTTTGTGATGAGGATCTAAACGGTGGCTTTCGCGAATGACAACGAGCCGCTGGCTGGCGACCGCCGGAAAGGCGATCAGGGCTTTTTGGAGATCATCCGAATCTAATTTGTGGGCGTAAAGGACTTCGTAATCAAACTCTAACGCTTCCAAAGGAAGCAATGTCTTTCTTAATTCAACGATCTTGGCGTCTTTGGCAACTCGATCCTGCCCCAGAAGAAAATAGGCCATTTAATAACCTACATTAATGTTTTTCGCTATAGTCAATATTTAGTAAGGAACAGGTTAAGGTAACGTTGCCCGTATCGTCTAACGGCCACGGTTTTCGCGGCTTCAATGTTAACGTTGCCGAAAAACGAAACGAATATCTTTACCCAACACCATTACCGAGTTGATACTACCAATTCTCAATACTGCGTTCGACGACCCGTCGGCCCAAATCGATAATGGCATCATTGATCGCGACACTTTCGGATTTTGCCAATGGTCCGGCGACAAAATAATCCCCTTCTCCGGAAAAAGAATTTTCCTGCCAGAGGATCTCATCCTTGACGCGGTCCCGCAAAACAACATTGATCGTCACCCGGATCCGGTATTCTTCCACATCGTCATTGTCGGTGCGCCTTAAGACCGACCGGTCATAGCCGATCAGCTCGCCCTGCAAGATCACGTCGGCTTTGTCCGGCGGGGCGACCTTCAGATGGCCGTCAAAAAGAAAACGGTCGATGATCGCGTTACGGACCTTCACTTCCAAAAGCGGGACATAGATATCGTCGGTATTTTCGCGGGTGTAATCGATGCTGTTCTTGATATTTTCGACATGGATCGTACGCACGCCGCTGGCCAAAAGCAGATTGGTGGAATAACCGCAACTGAGCGAGAGGATACTGAAAGATAAAAGAATTATCGGGGAAAGGAATTTTTTCATTGGACTTTCGAACTCAACGAGCGGATTTTTTCCAGGGACTTGACCGCCCAGCTCGTGTTCTTGAAATCTTCAACGATGGTATTATAGTAGATTTTAGCCGCTTGATAATTTTTTTGTTTTTCGTAAAATTGTGCCACCAAAAAATTGTTCTCGGCCTCTTTTTCCCGCAAACTCTGAATTTCTTTCTGCGCCTTATCGGATAGCTCCGCGTCCGGATAATGTTCGACGAATTTTTCGAATTCTTTCACCGCGGACTGGGTGATGGCCTGATCATACTGCGCTCCGGTGGAACGCTTGGAGTCGGAAAGGGCGACCTGATACTTCGCGGCCTTGGCCCATTCGCTGTCCGGGTAATCGTTGATCACTTTTTCAAGTTCATCCCGGGCCTCTTGATAAAGCTGCTTGCCCAGCAGATACAAACCGATCTTATATTGGGACGGCGCGGCCAGTTCGCCGTAGGGAGCGTTCTTGATGACCTTGCGAAAAACCTCCACGATATTATAATCGCCGCCGGCCATGGCGTCCATGAACGCGTTCTTTTGTTCATCGCCTTCCATCAATTGATTGCCGATCTCGTATTGTCTTTTGACGATCTCCGGCGCGCGGTCGCTGAAAGGATATTTATCGACGATCACCTGATAACTCTTGAAGGCCTCGTACAATTGTCCCTGGGTTTCCTGCGACAAACCGATGTAGTACTGGGCATCCGCGGCTTCGCGGGCCTTGGGATAATTTTTGATCAGTTTGTTCGCCTCTTCAACGGCCTTTTTGTATTCTTTGGTATCAAAGATTTCTTTAACGTAGGCGAGCTGCTCTTGGGGGGTTTCTTTGACCTCGTACTTGGGATTGACCCAGCGATTGGTTTCCGGAGTCCAGACCCAGAAGGCAAAACTGTTTTGCGGGATTAATAATAGTAATATTAATATAAAAATTTTCAGATACATGCCGTCCAATGTAGCATAGTTCAAATATTTTGTCAATTCAGATTGTCCGCGATTTCTTCGCTTGCCGGATTTTCCACCAAACCACAATAAATCCAAGCATTATGTAGTAAATTATTGTGTGCCATAAGGATACATCTTTCAAATAAAAATACGATCCTGGCACTTGCGCGAACAAATACACCACCCAGACCATGAGATTCAGGACAAATTTCAGGCAGGCCACAAAAGCAAAGGTCAAAACCGGGAGCGTGATGCTGACCAGCATAAAACCTAATCCCAAAACGACCAGCACTGAGGATAACGGCACAACGATCAAATTCGCCAGAAGAGTGATCGGTGTCACCACATGAAAATAATACGCGATCAACCCCAGCACCCCTGCCCAGGCGGTCAGCGACACAAAAAAAGATTTGAGCATCCACTCCACGGGTTTAGTCAAACGCTTTTTTTCGACAATAGCGTCGTTCGCCAGGACCGGATACCCCTGAATGATCGCCAAAACGCTGACAAAAGACAGTTGAAACCCCACATCAAAAATATTAAAAGGATTCAAGAGCAGGATCAAGAACGCCGCCACCGCTAAAGAATTCACCGCGTCGATCTCTCTTTGCACGAGAAAGCTCGACAAAAAGATCGTGGCCATGATCGTTGCCCGGACCACCGGCGGTTTCGCGCCCGTCAAGAACGCGTAAAAGATCAAAAAAAGGATCGTCAGGACGATCTGACCGCGGCGGCCGATCGGCAAGACCCGCAAGAATAAAAAGATCACCACCGTCACGATCCCGATATTAAAACCGCTGATCGCCAAGACATGCGCCGTACCGGTCTGCACGAACAACGCCTGAATATGTTTGGGGATTTGCGCCCCCTCGCCCAACAAAGCGGTGATGAGAAGGCTCGCCTCGTTCGGCAAAAAATATTTTTCGAACTTCGCTTGCCATTGATCGCGCGCCTGCAACGAAAGAGTTTTCAGCCAAAACCCCTCGCCCCGCGCCAAAATTTCCACCCGGCCGATCTTTTTGACACTCAAAAGATAACGGATCCCCCGGCGGGACAAATATTTTTCATATGAAAAAGTCGAATCCGCGGAGAATTCAAACGGCCGGTGCAATTTTCCTTCCAGCAAAACATAGTCGCCGTACGCCGCGTCGCAATCGCGCAGCACGTTGACCAGGATTTTTCCGCTGCGCTCCTGCCAGCCCCAGGGGACGCTGATACGCTTAAGCTTCAAGACAAACGTTGTCTTGGTGCTTCCCCACGCGCTGCGTTTCTCCACATCCGAGGCAATCAATCCTTCCAAAGACGCTGTTTTTCCGAAATAAAAATGCGCGACCTGACTGATATCATTCGGCGGGGTTACCTTATAACTTTGCGAAAAGATAAACCCGGCGCCGCTGAAAAATAAAAAGATAAACAGCGCGGAACAAAAACAAGATCTGCTAAAGATTAAACTGAACAGCAAGGCGAGGCCGGCACAGATAATTCCCGCCATAAATGAAAAGGAAACGTATTGCTGCGCAATAATCCCCAAGGCAAAAAATACCGCAACGAATAAAAAAGGACGGTGCGTTGTCACGGCGCACCTGCCTGTCCCTGCCCGTCCGGCAGGCGGGCGGTAGGCAGGCCTGCCTGCTCGGCCGCGAGGGTGAAATATTTGCGGATCTTTTCAAATTTGCGCGGTCCGACCCCCTTCAGCCAACGGATGTCTTCGAGATCCGTCAAAGGCCCCTTTTCTTCCCGATGAGCGATGATTTGCCGGGCGACCTTTTCGCCCAGATACGGCACCCGCAGTAATTCCTCGAGGCTGGCGCGGTTGGGATCAATTTTATAATACACCCGCTCGCTGTCCACAAAACTCAAAAAATCATGAACAGCGCGATTGGTATGATAAAAATAATGCAGGACCGATCCCAAAAGGATTACGCCGCCCAAAGAAACTAAGACGATCTTTTCTTGTTTGGTGAGATGGAGCATAAAAAATTAACGATTTTCGGTTATGGTGATGTGCTTCGTATCGTTTATCGGTCACGGAGACGTGTAAGCACACATAACCTTAACCGAACAACGAAACGGGCTTCGTCACCTTGGCCGATAAACAAATTTTAGAATGGAAATCGAGGGATGAAGCAGAGGGGAATTTTATTAAATAACGATATTAACTAACTTCTTGGGAATGATGATATATTTTTGGACCGCCTTGCCGCCTATATACTGCTGAATTTTGGCATCGGCTAAAATGATCTTTTTTAATTCGGCTTCGCTGATGGCCGCCGGAACATCAAACTTGCCGCGCACCTTGCCGTTTATTTGCACGACAATCGCCGCCGTGTCCTGCTCCAAAGCTGCTTCATTATAACTCGGCCAACTCACCCGGGCAATGCTTTCCTTCTGGCCCATCATCTGCCAAAGTTCCTCGCAGATATGCGGCGTCATCGGCGCTAAAAGCAAGACCAAAGTTTTGATCGCTTCATTTAAATAATACTGCTTAACTTTGGAATGTCCGTCGGCCTTGTACTGATCGACCGCATTCAACAAGATCATCGCGGCGCTGATCGCGGTATTGAATTTAAAACCTTTTTGCATGTTCTCGGTAAATTTTTTAACGGCCGAATGGCGTTCGCGTTCCAAATCTTTGTCCGCGCGGTCCAACACCGCGCTATCCGCCCGTTCCGCCGGCTGATAACGATTCTCAACCGTATTCCAGACGCGATTCAAAAATTTCCACGAGCCTTCCATCGCGCTGTCGTTCCATTCGAGCTGATCCTCGGGCGGCGCGGCAAACAAAATAAATAAACGCAGCGTATCGGCGCCGAATTTCGCGATCACCTCATCCGGGTCAACTGTGTTGCCGCGGGACTTGGACATGACCTCGCCGTCTTTTAACACCATCCCCTGCGTCAACAGCCGCGTGAACGGTTCAGCAAAATTGACTAAGCCTAAATCTTTTAAAAATTTTGTAAAAAACCGCGAATAAAGCAAGTGCAAGATCGCATGCTCGATCCCGCCGATATATTGGTCCACCGGCATCCAGTACGCGGCCTCTTTTTTGTCGAACACTTGTTTGTCATCACGCGGCGAACAGAAACGCAAAAAATACCAGGACGAATCAAAAAAGGTCGCCATGGTGTCAAATTCTCTAATAGCTGCTCCCCCACATTTAGGACACTTCGCATGAATAAATTCTGCACTCTTTGTTAAAGGGCTACCGCCTTGACCAGTGATTTGAAGATTCTTAGGAAGCTTAACTGGTAAATCCTCTTCTGAGACTGGCCACATAAAATTTTTACCATCTCTGCGACATTTCTCTATGCAATAAACAATCGGGATCGGTGTTCCCCAATACCGCTGACGGGAGATCAGCCAATCGCGCAAACGCCAGTGCACGGTCACCTTGCCCATTTTATTGGCTCCCCGCCCTGCGGGCGAGGTCTCGCCACCCGCCACAGGCGGATTGACGGACATCCACTGCGCAATTTTCTCTTTGGCGGATTCATTATCCATACCGTCAAATTGTTTGGAATTGACCAAATTTCCCTCACCTTCAAAGGCCTGTTTTAAATCATGTACTTTTAAAGAAGGGGCCTCCGGGTTTTGAATCACGATCCGCAGCGGTAATTTATGTTCCTTGGCAAACAAAAAATCGCGTTGATCATGCGCAGGCACCGCCATGATGGCACCCGTGCCGTATTCCATCAACACATAATCCGCGATATAGATCGGGATCGCCTCGCCGTTGACTGGATTCAGCGCATAGCGTCCCGTGAACATGCCTTCCTTCGCTTTATCACCGGAGATGCGCGCGCTCTTGCTTTCGTTGGCGGCTTTCTTGATGAATTCACGGATCTTTTTTTCTTGGGATAAACCTGGGATAAGTTTTTCGACCAGAGGATGCTCGGGAGCGAGAACAACATACGTGGCACCGAAGATCGTGTCCGGACGGGTGGTAAAGACCGGGATCGTTTCTGACTCTGTCCCTGCCTGCCGGCCGGCAGGTTCGACCTTAAAATAAATTTCGCAGCCGTAACTTTTGCCGATCCAATTCTCCTGCATCAGGCGCACGCGCTCGGGCCAATCGGTCAATTTATTCAGATCTTCCAGCAGTGTCTCGCTGTAATGGGTGATCTTCAGATACCACTGCTCGAGCTGTTTCTGCACGACATCGGTTTGGCAGCGCCAGCAGGCCCCGTTGATCACCTCTTCGTTGGCGAGCGTGGTCTCACAGCTCGGACACCAATTGACCGCCGAGGCTCTTTTGTACGCCAAACCTTTTTCGAACATCTTGATGAAGATCCACTGATTCCATTTGTAATAGTCGGCATCGCAGGTGGCAAGCTCGCGGTCCCAATCGTAAGAAAATCCCATTTTTTTGAGTTCCTCGCGCATCTGGTCGATACAACGGTAGGTCCACTGCGCCGGGTCGGTTTTATTTTTTATGGCGGCATTTTCGGCAGGCTGGCCAAAGGCATCGTACCCCATCGGGTGCAGGACGTTGAACCCCTGCATCATTTTAAAACGCGCGATCACATCGGCGATCGTATAATTGCGCACGTGTCCCATATGGATCTTTCCCGAGGGATACGGGAACATCTCCAGGCAGTAATATTTGGGCTGCTGGGGATCGGCGCTGACCTTAAAGGTCTTGTGCTCGGCCCAATACTTCTGCCACTTGGCTTCAATGCGCTTTATGTCGTTGGTGGTGTAGGGCATATGTATTGTCACAAGGTCACAGAGTCACAAGGTCACATGTAACAGCGTGTGACTGTGTGTCGTTGTGACCATGTGACCTTTCAAAAAACTAAGGGGAATAACCATTGCTAGCTATCCCCCCTCTCAAAAATGCGCTGCGAAAAATATTTATTTGCTTAACAGCGCCGGTTCTTTTTTATTGATCACAACCCGCGGTGCTTTGCCGTTTCCTTTTTTGACGGTCACGGTATGGTACGTCGTGTCTTCTTTATAATATTCCATGCCGCGCTCGATGAACTGCGTATCGATCTTGCGTGGCTCAAAAAATTTCTCACAGATCGCCCGGGCTTTCTCGATGTCAAACCACTTGCAGCAGTACACATCGACGGAGATAAAATCCTTCGGCGTCAGGGTATGAATAACAATCGAACTTTCAATGAGCGGCGCCCAGCCGGAAAGGCCTGCCTTATCGGGAAAACGGATGCCGTCGCTGCGGAAGATGTTCGGCGGAGATTGCTTTTCCATCCCCAGGTGCGAGACAATCTCATCGAGGAACTGATAACACAAACTCAAATCATCACACACGCCTTTTTTGCAACCATAGAGGTCCAAAAGTAATTGATACCCAAAGACCTGCTCTTTTCCATTTTTCATCTTTACCTTTTTCTCCTTGCTGTGTCGAGGTATTTTAATAAACGATACCTTCCTGCCGTGCGGCGTTGGGCATCAAGTTACAATAGAACGTTATACTATAAATCGTTTAAAAAATCTACTTTTTTTACAAGCACGCCTGCATCCCAGAAAGGAAACAGGCGGCGAAAGACAGCATCTGGTTAGTCGAAAATTATTATTGCACCATACAATTTCGAAGTCAATAAATTGTTCATGAATTAGACAACGTTTTTCGGGAAAGGCTACGCTACCCGTCTCGTTTGTCGATGACGTCTAACGTATCCAAATTCCGAAACGGGTCGCGTTGCCATAACCGTCACCGATCTACCAACCTCACCCTCCCCTATTTCATTTGATTTTTAGCGTAAATTATCTTAATATGGCGGTAAGGAAAATCGGAATGAAAATCACCATCAACGGCCGGCTCAAAGAATTCTCCTCTGCCGAAAATTTAAAAACTGTCATTGGACAGTTCTCCGGCGGCCACACCCACGTGATCGCGGAAGTGAACGGCACGGTTGTCAAGCGCCCCAGCTGGGAGCAGACCGCTATGAGAGAAGGCGATGCGATCGAACTGGTGAATTTGGTGGGTGGAGGATAAAACGAAATAACCAAATCACAAGATACAAGTTCCAAATAAATCACAAGATACAAGCAACAATGGAATAATCTTTGTAATTTGGAATTTGTAAATTGTTTGGTTATTGTATCTTGTTTCTTGTAATTTATCTTATGCATTCAATACAAAACACAATTCAAGATACTCCTTTCGAACTGGGTGGCAAAACGTTCACCAGCCGTTTTTTGCTCGGCACGGGGAAATTCCGCAGCAAGACCGAACTCAGCGCGACGATCGAAGCATCGGGAACGCAGATCGTCACCGTTGCTTTGCGCCGCATTGATCTGGAACACCACGCAGACAACATCGTCGAATATATCCCGCAAGATGTCACGCTGCTGGTCAACACCTCCGGCGCGCGTAATGCTCAGGAAGCGGTGCGCATCGCACGGCTCGCTCAAGAAGGCGGCTACGGCAACTGGATCAAGATCGAGGTCATCAACGATTCGAAATATTTACTTCCCGATAACGCCGAAACAATCAAGGCCGCAGAGATTTTAGTGAAAGAAGGATTCGTGGTCCTTCCCTATATTGCGCCGGATCTGTACACCGCCCGCGAATTAGTTAAGGCCGGTGCCGCGGCGGTCATGCCGCTCGGTTCTTTTATCGGCAGCAATCAGGGCCTCAAGGCGAAAGATTTTATTCAAGTTTTGATCAACGAGATCGAGCTTCCCATTATCGTCGATGCCGGGATCGGCGCGCCGTCGCAGGCGGCGGAAGCTATGGAAATGGGAGCGGACGCAGTTTTAGTCAACACGGCGGTCGCGACGGCTGAAAACCCCGCCTCGCTCGCGGCCGCCTTCAATCTCGCCGTCGTTGCCGGGCGTTTGGGGTATTTAAGCAAACTGCCGAAGAAAAAAGCTATCGCGGACGCGTCGTCCCCGCTCACCGGATTTTTATACGAAAATTCCAAAGACCAAGATACAATAACCAAACAATGAACAAGTCTCAAGATTCAACGACCCAATGGATTATTGAATTTTGATTATTGTAATTTGTTTGATGTTTGGAAATTGGTTATTGATTTTTTGATAAATATGAATACTCATTTTAATAAAACTACAAAACTCGTCTTAGGCCATGCCGGCCAAGACGTCAAAGACGCGATCACCGTTGATATCGAGCCTCTCCACAAACCTGATGTCCTGCATGACCTGAACTCTGTCCCGTACCCTTTCGACAATAATCAATTTCAGGAGATCGTCTGCCATCACGTTCTCGAACATCTCAACGCCCTGATCCCCGTCATGCAGGAACTGCACCGGATCTGCGCGCCCGGCGGAAAAATCTATATCGAGGTCCCGCACCACAGCTCCTGGTTCGCCAAAACACCTGAACATAAACTCCTTTTTAACTATTTTTCTTTTGACGGCTATATTGAGAACGGCGTCACCACCTGGATGAAAGGCGGAAAATTCCGGCTGTCCCGGCGGGAGATCACCTTTCACAGGACATTCCGCCAATTTGCTCTGCATAAGCTCTTTAACAAGTACCCGCTGACATATGAACGGTTCTGGGCGCATATGATCCCGGCGGAACACCTGAAACTTTGGCTTGAACCGATCAAATAACTATAAAAAACATCACGGATGCGTCATCGCCGTTAACGGGATTTTTGTATGGAAGACCTTTGACGACCGAGGGGCACTGAACCATTCCGCTCAGTGATTCGCATTTCTCTAAAACTTATTGCGGAAATGCAAATCAAATTCGCGTCATTAGTTCACTGCCCCTCTCACTTATCTTGAGAGACATGACCAAGACCGAAATCGAATTCGAACGCAGCCCATAGGGACCGTTCGCTGAGATGCAGGGCTTGGACATGTCTCTCCACAAGAAATATGATTACATTATCCGAAATTAACTCTCTTCTTTCCAACCCAGATCCTCTCTTTCTTGAGAATTTGGCGCAAAGATCCGCGCAACTGACCCGCCAGTATTTCGGCCGGACGATCGCGCTGTACGCGCCGGTGTATATTTCCAATTTCTGCAGCAGCTACTGCACGTACTGCGGATTCCACAGCCACAACAAGATCAAACGTTTCAAATTGACCGCCAATGAAATGGACCAGGAGATGCAGCATCTCGCCAAGCAGGGCATCGAAAATATTTTGATCTTGACCGGCGAATCCTACAACGTCACGCCACTCTCCTATTTAAAAGAAGCGGTCGAGGTCGCCAAAAATTATTTTCCCAGCATTTCGCTCGAGGTGCATCCGATGGAGGCTGCCGAATATAAAAAATTATTCGAGACCGGCGTCGACGGGATCACCGTGTATCAGGAAACGTATGACCGCAAGCGTTACAGCGAAGTGCATATCGCGGGTATCAAGGCCGATTATGATTTCCGTTATGGAACACCGCAGCGCGCGGCCCAAGGAGGAATACGCAGCATTTCGATAGGGATCCTTTTGGGGTTAGCGGAAAACTTGGCGCAGGACCTACTCGCGCTCTATGAGCATCTGCGTTTTATGGAAAAAAATTATCCCGGGGTGGAATACAGCGTGTCATTTCCGCGCTTGCGCGAGATTAAAGGAAAAGTGTTCTCCCGTTGTGACGTGGATGACATGACGTTCGTAAAAATTATTTGCCTCACCCGAACCTTATTCCCGCGCGTGGGGATCAACCTTTCCACCCGCGAAGAAGCGCACCTGCGCGACCATATTTTGGAACTCGGTATCACCAAAATGTCCGCCGGCTCCAACACCTCGGTCGGCGGCTATACATTAAAAGAAACTGAAGACCAAGACCCGCAGTTCGACGTTTCCGACCACCGCAGCATCGCGGATGTAATCAAACTTTTAAAATCCAAGAACTTCGATCCGGTATTTACGGATTGGAGGAGGATATAAAATGAGACTTAGGCTATTGGCTACGGTAACGACACCTGTATCGTCCAACGGCGATGATTACAAACTCAATGACGAACTACGCAACCAAACAACGAAACGGGCCGCGTAGCCATTACCAATAATCCAATTCAGTGCAGGACCCGCGTGGTTTACCAAAAATTTAAAGTCTCATAAATTTTCTCTGGGACCACTTGAAAAGCCCCAGCGGAATTCCGGACACGGAATTCCGGGGACACGTACGTAATTAATTTCGCGGGTGACGCGGGGAGAACTTGAGCGGGAGGATCCACACCGGGCGGAGGGGCCTGCGAAAGTTCGTACCGCGGCAGGACCCGCGTGGTTTAATTTCTGAAATTCTACAACTTCGCCCTGTTCAACCGCAAGGCATTGGCGATGACGGAGACCGAGCTGAAGCTCATGGCAGCGCCCGCGATCATGGGGCTTAATAAAATTCCAAACACCGGATACAGCACCCCGGCCGCGACCGGGATCCCCATCGCATTATAAATGAACGCGAAGAACAGGTTCTGCCGAATATTTTTCATCACACCGCGGCTTAAACGGAGTGCCTTGGCGATACCGTTCAAATCCCCCTTGACCAGCGTGATGCCGGCGCTTTCGATCGCCACATCCGTGCCCGTGCCCATCGCGACCCCGACCTCGGCCTGCGCCAGCGCCGGAGCGTCATTGATCCCGTCCCCGGCCATCAAAACGACCGCACCTTCACTTTTCAATT
>MHGP01000095.1:0-3726 GCA_001805615.1 Omnitrophica WOR_2 bacterium RIFCSPHIGHO2_02_FULL_48_11 | reverse complement strand
TCGCCGGTGAGCATGATAATTTTTAAACCCATCGCGTGCAAAGCTTCAATGGCTTTTGGTGTTGATTCTTTGATCGGATCCGCGACCGCGAGAATTCCCGCGACTTTCTTATCTGACGCGACCCAGATCACGGTCTGGGCCTTGCTCTGCCATTCAAACGCGGTCTTTCGCCACTCGCCGTCGATCGCAACACCGGACCCTTCCAAAAAATCCGCTTTGCCTAATAAAATATTTTTCCCCTGAATACGTCCCCGGACCCCGCTACCGGTCACCGACTCAAAATCTTCCACCTTATATAACGCTGGCCCGTTCTTTTGGGCATGCTCCACCACGGCCCGCGCTAACGGATGCTCGCTGCTCTGCTCGAGTGAGGCGGCGAGTTTAATAAATTCATTTTTGTCCAGGCCCGGCGCTGGCGCAACCGAGGTCACAGCCGGTTTTCCCAAGGTAAGCGTGCCGGTTTTATCCGTTAAAACGTGCGTGATTTTTTCCGCCTTCTCGATCGCCTCGGCATTTTTGATCAAGATCCCGTTCTGCGCGCCCTTCCCCACGCCGACCATGATCGACATCGGAGTGGCGAGCCCCAACGCGCACGGACACGCGATGATCAAAACCGAGATCGCGTTGACCACGGCATACGCGAGCTGTGGCTCCGGGCCTTTGAAAAGCCAAACAAAAAATGTCGCGGCCGCGGCCAGGATCACCGCGGGAACAAAATATCCGGACACCTGGTCCGCCAATTTCTGGATCGGCGCGCGGCTTCGCTGCGCCTCGGCGACCATGTGTACGATCTGGGAAAGCAAAGTTTCAGCGCCGATCTTTTCCGTCCGCATCACAAAAGTCCCGGTCTGGTTGATCGTCGCGCCGATCACCCGCTCGCCGCTGGCCTTGCTGACCGGCAGCGGTTCGCCGGAGATCATTGATTCATCGATCGTGGTTCTTCCCTCGACAATGATCCCGTCGAGCGGAACTTTTTCTCCGGGCCTAACGCGCAAAAGGTCGCCGACGCGGACATCCTCAACACTCACCTCTGCCTCGCGGCCGTTGATGATGCGATGCGCGTTCTTAGCGGCCAAGCCGAGCAGAGATTTGATCGCCGTACCGGTCTGACTACGCGCCTTCGCTTCCAAAAGCTGTCCCAAGATGACCAACACCGTGATCACGGCCGCGGCTTCAAAATACAGAGGGATCATGCCGTGCGTGCGTAACCCTTCCGGAAAAATATGCGGAAACACAACCGCTGCCGCGCTGTAAAAATACGCCGCGCCCACGCCGAGGGCGATCAGGCTGAACATGTTAAGAGACCGGTTCACCAACGACTGCCATGCTTTAACAAAAAAGAACCCGCCGGCCCACAGCACAACCGGGGTCGTTAATAAAAATTGCAACCACGAAAAAATGTGCGGCGGGAATAATTTTCCTAAATTAAGCGCCGGAACCATTTCTCCCACGGCAAGAATAACGATCGGGATAGTCATCGCCAACCCGACCCAAAATTTGAGCGACAACGAGCCGATCAGCAATTCCTCTTCTCCTGCCTCTCTTCCACCGGGGGCAAGCGGCTCCAGGTGCATCCCGCACCTGGGGCAATCACCCGGGCCTTCCTGCCGGATCTCTGGATGCATGGGGCAGGTGTAAATATTTTTTGCTTGGGATTCTTTGGGCGGGATCGGCTGACGCGCACTAGACGCGTGATCGCCGACGAATTTCTCTTTACAATGCGCACTGCAAAAATAATATTTCTGTCCGTCCTGCACAGCGGATAAGGCTTTTGTCTCATCAACCGTCATGCCGCAAACTGGATCTTGGGCCATATTGCCTCGCTTCTCTTCTTAGGACTGCGCGGTCCACGCCCGGAACCCGCCCTTAAGATTATAAACGTTGGAATAACCTCGGGACTGCAGGAATTGCACGGCGCGGGAACTGCGGCCACCGCCGCCGCAATGGAGATAAACCGGTTTATCCTTAGGGATCTCGTGGTAAGTCTGCTGCAGAATGCTCATCGGTTTCAACACCGCACCTTTGATATGCCCTTCGTCCCACTCGGGCTTTTCGCGGACATCAAAAATATAAAAACCCGTCGGTTGCTTTTTCATTAAGTTTTTCAACTCCCGAGCGGTTATTTCCGGGATCCCGGCGGATTGAGGCTGCAGCACGCACGCGACCGGCAATTCAACCGCTTCGACCTTTTTGATCGTCGGATTCCGCCCGCACACGGCGCATTGCGGATTTTTCTTTAATGTCACTTCACGAAAATGCGTATTCAGCGCATCAAAGATCAACAGTCTTCCTTTTAAAGGTGAGCCGATCCCGCAAAGCAATTTGACCGCTTCATTCGACTGCAGCAATCCGATAATGCCCGGCAAGATCCCCAACACCCCGGCCTCGGCACAGGACGGGACCTCGTCGGCTTTCGGCGGCTCTTCAAAAAAACAGCGGTAACACGGGCCGCCGGGAAGACCGAACACACTCACCTGGCCTTCAAAGCGCAGGATCCCGCCGAAGACAAACGGTTTCTTGGCGAGAACGCACGCATCATTGATCACATACCGTGTGGGAAAATTGTCCGTGCCGTCGATAATCAAATCATATTCTTTAAGAAGTTTGGCGGCATTGGCCGCGCCGAAGCGTTCTTTATACGCGACAACTTTGACGTGCGGGTTGAGCGCCTTGAGTTTTTCTTTGGCGTTGGCGGCTTTAAATTTTTTTAAATCTTGGGTGGTATGCAAAACCTGGCGGTGCAGGTTGGAAAGTTCCACTTTATCCGCATCGATAACTCCTAAGGTCCCCACGCCGGCCGCGGCAAGATAGATCGCCGACGGTGAGCCCAGGCCTCCGGCGCCGACCACAAGCACTTTGGCCTGCTTGAGCTTTTTCTGCCCGGCCTCACCGAGCTCCGGGAGGATCAGCTGACGGGAATAACGCTCTAATTCTTTTTTGGAAAAATTCATAGTATTTTTAAAACCACAAAACTACAGGTGACGGGTGACTTGGTGACCTTGTGACTTTTTGATAATTGCTACAATCACCGCCGCGACCGTCAATACGGCGACTCCCCCGAGATAAGACACGCTAAAAAGGAATGCCTTGGGATTATGGGAAAAGTAATCCATTAAGGCCTGCGGGTTGCTCAAGATCGTTTTCTCAATACCGAAAATGACGAACTGCAGCCAGAAGATCCGCAGCGGCGAGCCCAGCACGACGCCCCAGAAATATTTCCTGAACGAAACCTTGGACAGACCGAAGCCGATGTCCATCAAACGAAACGGCACCAGCGGATTGATCCGCAAAATAAAGACCCGCCAGAATCCGCCGCCCTCCTTGGCATACTGCAGGTCCTTGTCTTTAAGATTAAATTTTTGCCGGACAAATTCCCGTCCCAGATCGCGGCTCAAATGGAACAAAATGCTCGCATTCGCGGTTTCGGCGATCCAGACAAAAAGCGTGCTCCAGTACGGCCCGAACATGATCGCGCCGGTGATCCGGAAAAAATCGATCGTGCCGAACCATACCAGGGTCGTCACCCCGACGTAAATAACAATATACAAAAACCCCGCCACGGAAAGCGGTAGTCCCACCAACAGCGACTTAAAATAATTGA
This sequence comes from Omnitrophica WOR_2 bacterium RIFCSPHIGHO2_02_FULL_48_11, assembly GCA_001805615.1. Lineage (GTDB taxonomy): Bacteria > Omnitrophota > Gorgyraeia > Zapsychrales > GWA2-47-8 > 2-02-FULL-48-11. The sequence goes on along the minus strand of MHGP01000095.1, from coordinate 125 downwards.
TATCGATACGGAAAATATACGCCGACAACCCGAAAAGCAGCAGCAGCGAAATAAAAAGGGTAAAACGGAACGTGGGGTTAAATTTCATAACCATAGGTTAACGCAATTTTGCTGTATTTTCAATA
>MHGP01000094.1:7317-7737 GCA_001805615.1 Omnitrophica WOR_2 bacterium RIFCSPHIGHO2_02_FULL_48_11 | reverse complement strand
ACGTAATACATATTTTTTATTGCCACTTGCTCCCTGCCTGCCGGCAGGCAGGTACCAACTGAGCTACAGGGGAAGATTACCTTAATTTTATTTTGAAAAATCATCCCCAGTACTAATTACCTCAACTTTTATTGGAGAAATTAGTGCAGGGGAATATTTCCTTAACGTTATCCAGTAGTATATTCACCCAGTACCAGCTTCCTAAAATATTTTATTTGGTATAGCTGGTGCAGGGGAATATTTATAAAGAACAAGAATGTAGAAATTATAGCCAAAATATGCCAAAAGTCAACCTGCTTTCTTTTTCTATAATTTTAAAGAAGCAGAGACAATATACCTTTTCATAACTCTTAATCCAAAATTTGTCGACGGGAATTGAGGGACATGGTGAGCGTGGAGAGATCGGCATATTCGACGGCG
>MHGP01000094.1:4906-7180 GCA_001805615.1 Omnitrophica WOR_2 bacterium RIFCSPHIGHO2_02_FULL_48_11 | reverse complement strand
ATAATGCCCGCGGTACGAGCCGGTGCGCTCGATCGCCAAAAGATCTTTGGGGCTTTCTACCACACAGAGCGTTGCTTCATCGCGGTTGGTATCGCTGCAGATCATACAAATTTCGGTCTCGCTCAAATTATTGCACAACCGGCAAAAGTGCAGCCCTTCCTTAAGCGAAACAATGGCCTGGGCCAATTCCTGGGCGGCTTCCGGAGGACTGTCCAATAACCAAAAAACGATCCGCTCCGCGCTTCTCCGGCCGATGCCGGGAAGCTTGACCAGCTTTTCAATAATTTTTTCGATGAGACGAGGGTAACTCATAAACGATGTCACAAAGTCACCGGGTCACACGTCACACGTAAAAACTTGAAACACTTGTGACATTGTGACTTGTGTCTTGTGACTTACTCCTTATGCCATTTGTTAACGACTTTTCCCTTGAAGGTGTCCAGCGCCGCCTGAATGAACGGCTCAGCCTCGCTGCTTTGCGCGGCCGTCGTGACGATCTTGTAGTCCAAGCGCAATTTTGTTTTCAATTTTTCGGTGAATATCCGCTCGACGAGGGCCAGCGTGTCCTTGCTTTCCAAAGATTCCTTCTGAAAAATATGGTCGGCGGAAAATCCGATAGACAAGCGGATAAACCCGGCCTCATGCTTGACCTCAATGGGCACGCCCTCCTGCAAATAGGTCGCTACAGACATCTTCTCGCGGCTCACCGCATAAGTCAAGGCATCCCACGCTTTTTTAATTTTTTCCAGATCCAGCAAGCCGGCCTCTTCCACCTTGGCCGACAACAGCTCGGTCTCTAAATTTTCTTCCGGCGCGTCCTCTTCTTTCTCAGCGGAAAAATCCACCTGGCCTTTTTGGTTTTTCAAAACCTCGATCGGCGAAGTTTTGCGCGCGGCGACGGGCGGCGCCGGCGGTGCGGATACTGCCGCCGGAGATACTGCCGGCTTGGCCGGGACAGAAGTTTTCGGCGCCTCGGCCGAATACGTCAACTTGGCAAAGGCAATTTCCAAAGGCATACGCAACGACTCGGTAATGCGGGATGTTTCCTGGGCCTCAATGAAAGCATCGATCGCCCGTAAAATTTCAGCGAGAGAAAACCGTTCGGTTTGCTGCAATAACATATCTTTGATCTCCACCGGATAATCGACGAGCTTTCCTAAAGATTTTCCACCGATCTTGATCACCATGAGATTACGGAAATGCTCGATAAGATCGCGGCTCAGCTGTTTGATATCCTTGCCCTCATCGATGATCTTATCCAAGGTCTGCAAGGCGACGGCGCAATTCTTTTGAGCAATCGCGTCGGTGATTTCAAATAAATACTGCGTCTCCACCGTGCCCAGCATGGACGTGACATCATGCCCTTTGATATTTTTATCGCTCAGGCCGCTCAGCTGGTCCAAAATACTCAACGCGTCGCGCAGACTTCCCTGCGCCGCCTTGGCGATCGCCAGCAGGGCTTCCTGATCGATCTGTAATTTTTCCTTCTTGGCAATATCGGCGAGGAGCTGAATGATCGTTTTAACGGGGATCCTTTTAAAATCAAAACGCTGGCAGCGCGAGATGATCGTCTCCGGCACCTTGTTGATATCGGTCGTGGCAAAAATAAATTTCACGTGTTCCGGCGGCTCTTCCAGCGTTTTTAAAAGCGCGTTAAAGGCCTCGGTGGTGAGCATGTGGACCTCATCGACGATATAAATCTTGTAACGCCCGTAACCGGGGGCGAATTTGACATTTTCCCGCAGGGTGCGGATCTCGTCGATGCCGCGGTTAGAAGCGCCGTCAATCTCCAGGACATCGAAACTGGTCCCCTTGGCGATCTCCTGGCAGGCAGTGCACTGACCGCAGGGATTTAAGGTCGGGCCTTTTTCGCAGTTCAGACATTTGGCGAGGATGCGCGCGCAGGAGGTCTTGCCGATCCCGCGCGGACCGCAGAATAAATACGCGTGCGCGATCCGGCCCGAGGTGATCGTCTGCGCAAGCAGGTCCGTGATGTGTTCCTGGCCGATGACTTCGGCAAAAACGGCCGGGCGATGTTTTCTGGCTAAAACGAGATAGGACATGATTTATTTTATCACAAAAAATTCATAACCAAGACACAATTTCCAATAAACAAATTCCAAAAACACCTTTTCTATTGGTTATTGATTATTTTATAAAATTTTCTCCAAGGCCGGCTTTAGGTCCGGATAACGAAACCGGTAACCGGAGTCCTGCAATTTCTTGGGGAGCACCCGCGCCCCGCCGAGCAGCAAGGCATCGGCCATTTCTCCG
>MHGP01000094.1:3027-4883 GCA_001805615.1 Omnitrophica WOR_2 bacterium RIFCSPHIGHO2_02_FULL_48_11 | reverse complement strand
AAAATTTTGGTGAATTCTTCGTTGGAAAGCGGCTGCGGCGCGACCACGTTCACCGGGCCAAAGATCGAGCGGTTCTCTATCAAATGCAAAATAATATCCGGGACATCCTCGATCGAGATCCAGCTCATCATTTGTTTGCCTGACCCGAGATTTCCTCCCCACCCTAACCGAAAAACCGGCAGCATTTTCGCCAGCCCACCGCCCTGCTCGCTCAAAACCATGCCAAAACGCATGTTCACCACACGGATGCCTCGGGCGGAGGCGGGATGCGCGGCCTTCTCCCATTCCACGCACAGATCGGATAAAAAATCCCATCCCTGGGACGTGGCTTCGGTCACTGTTTCAGAGGAAGGACGATTGCCGTAATAACCGACCGCGGAGGCGCACAAAAAAACCTGCGGCGGTTTAGGAAGTTTCGTGAGGGTCTGGGACAAGAACGCGGTGGACTGCAAACGGCTCTCGCGGAGTTTCTTTTTGAATTCCGGCGTCCAGCGCTGACTGGCCAGATTGGCGCCGGCCAAATGAATGACCACCTCATGACCCGCTAAACGTTCCGCGTCAATCACCTGTTTCGCCGGATCCCACACGACCGAATGCTGTCCTAGGATATCAACGCCGGAACTGCGCACGATCCGGGTAACGGAATGCCCTTCTTTCAAAAATCGCGCCGCCAGGGCGGAGCCGATCAACCCGTGGGAACCGGTCATAGCAATACGCAAAGACACGCTGACCTCATTTTAAGCAATTATGTTCAGTGACTTCTCATCATGTGTATGTTACAATTGAAACAAATCAGTGTCAACACACTCCGTGCAAAAATGGATAAGAAAAAAATCCTTATTGTCGATGATTCACCGGACATCCTCGAGTTCACCAAACGGCTTTTGGAAACTCGCGGCTATGCCGTGACCGTTTTGGAAGACGGCAAGGATATCCTGGCCAAGGTGAAAGCCCTCCTGCCCCAGCTCATCATTCTGGACATGTTCCTGCCCAACACGACGGGACTTGATATTTGCCAAGAGATCAAATCCGATGCGGCGCTCTCGCAGATCCCGGTGCTCATCACCACCGGCCATCTCCCCGAAGAGGAATCAGCCATCATCCATGCCAGTGTCCGGCCCGACGCATATTTGAGCAAACCCTTTGAACTTGACGATCTGCTGGCGACCATCAAGAAATATATTAATTAAAAATACGAATTGCGAATTTCATTTCCGATTGCTGCGCAGCGACAGCGCGATACGGTTGCGCTCCAGATCCACCTCGAGGACCGTGGCCGTCACCTTTTGCTGGACCTTGACGACATCGTGCGGATTTTTCACATATTTATCGGATAATTCGCTGATGTGCACTAGCCCGTCGAGATGTACGCCGATATCCACGAAAGCGCCGAAGGCCGTCACATTGGTCACGATCCCCGGCAGCTTCATCCCCGGTTTTAAGTCCTGCGGTTTGCTGACCCCTTCTTTAAAACTAAAAATTTCAAATTGTTCGCGCGGGTCGCGGCCCGGCTTGGCCAATTCCGCGTAAATATCCTCAAGCGTAGGCAGCCCGATACGGTCATTCACATATTTTTCCAATTTGATCTGCCGGCGCAGGTTTTCATTTTTCATGAGATCTTTCATCGAACAGCCCGCATCCCGGGCCATGGCCTCGACCACACCGTAACTTTCCGGATGCACGGCGCTGGCGTCCAAAAGATTTTCTGCGTCGCGGATCCTTAAAAATCCCGCGGCCTGTTCAAACGCCTTGGTGCCTAGCCCCGGGACTTTATGGAATTGCTCGCGCGATAAGAACGGGCCCTGCTGATTCCGCTGCTCGATCAAGGCCTGGGCGCGGGCCGGCCCGATCCCGGC
>MHGP01000094.1:199-2987 GCA_001805615.1 Omnitrophica WOR_2 bacterium RIFCSPHIGHO2_02_FULL_48_11 | reverse complement strand
CCTGATTGACGCAGCTCATCACCGCATCGTCCAGACTCTCTTTTAACAATTCCTGGTCCACGTCATGCTGATATTGCCCGACGCCGATGGACTTGGGATCAATCTTGACGAGCTCGGCCAGCGGGTCCATCAGACGGCGGCCGATCGAGACCGCGCCGCGCACCGTGACATCGTAGCTGGCAAATTCTTCCCGCGCGACCTCGGAGGCGGAATAGATCGACGCGCCGCTTTCATTGACCATGACGATAGGAATACTTTTAGACAGACCCAGGCCGCGCACAAATTCTTCGGTCTCACGGCCGGCGGTCCCGTTGCCGACGGCGATACATTCCACTTGAAATTCTTTGCACAGATTTAAAACGGTCCGGCCTGCTTCTTCCCGGCCGCGGTCGGATTCGGTCGGATAAATAGTTTCGTTGCGCAAAAGTTTTCCCTGGCGATCCAGGCACACGACCTTGCATCCTGTCCGGAATCCCGGATCAATGGCCAGAACATTTTTCTGACCCAAGGCCGGCGCCATCAAGAGCTGGCGCAGATTATCCGAAAAAACTTTAATGGCTTCTCTGTCGGCGCGGTCTTTGGTAACCAGCCGGATCTCGGTTTCCATCGAAAGCGAGAGCAGACGTTTATAACAGTCGGCGATCGCCGCTTGCACCTGTTGCGCGCAAGCACTGTTATTTTTTATAAATAAATTTTTGAGCAAGCTGACCGCGTCTTCTTCCGGCGGCAAAACGCGCAGCAGCAAAAATCCTTCCTTTTCTCCCCGGCGCATCGCCAAGATCCGGTGCGAAGGCGCGGTCTTCACCGGCTCCCGCCAGTCAAAATAATCCTGGAATTTGCTTCCCTCTTTTTCTTTGTTACGGATCACCTGCGAAATAAATTCGCCCTTGGCCTCGAACAAGCTCCGCAGCTTGGCCCGGGCTGTGGGATGCTCATTGATCCATTCCGCAATAATATCGCGGGCGCCGGCCAACGCTTCTTCCGGAGTGACGACATTTTTTTCGGCGTTAACAAATTTTTTTGCCTCACTGACCGGGTCCAGCGCATCGTCCTGTTTAAAAATCATCTCCGCCAAAGGCTCCAGACCTTTTTCTCTGGCGATAATCGCCTTGGTCCTTTTCTTAGGCCTAAAGGGCAGATAAATATCTTCCAGGACCGCCATGGTTGCGGCCGCCGCGATCTTTTCTTTTAATTCCGGGGTGAGTTTATTCTGTTCTTCGAGCGATTTGAAGACGGCCGCGCGGCGCTGGTCCAATTCCAAAAGCTGTTTTAAACGGTCGCGGATGGACGTGATGGCGACCTCATCGAGGCTGCCAGTGGTCTCTTTGCGATAGCGGGCGATAAAAGGGACAGTGTTCCCTTTGGACAAAAGTTCAATGGTGGCGTGGACTTTAGGGGAGGCGAGATTTAATTCCGCGGAAATCGCTGCGACATAGGAAGCAATCATATTTTCAGTGGGTGGAGATCGCGACTTGATTATTAAAACTGTACTGCTGACTGGTGATGAGCTGGCCGTTTTCGTAAAGCCGCTCAAATTGCAGGGTCCCGTTCGGATAATATTCTTTTTCCGGGCCGTCGCGTTTATCGCTTTTATAAAATGTTTCTTTTTTCAATTGGCCTGTCTTGTAATACTCCCGGACCGGGCCGTCCAAGAGACCGTCCAGAAAATTAGCCTCCCGCACCAGGATCCCGTTTGGCGCAAAGCCCTGGCTTAAACCGTGCAGCTGATTATAACGGTAACTTTCCAAAGTATCCAGCTGGCCGTTGGCGTAAAAAGTTTTCACTTTGCCGCCTTTTTTTCCTTTTATATAGTGCTCCTGCTTTTGGAGCCGGCCATTGTCGTCGAATTCCTTGACCAGCCCGTGCAAAAGATCATTGTGGTGATGGTAGATCCTTTTCCATTCGCCGTTGTCGTGATATTCGCGCCCTTCCCCTGCCAATTTGCCGCCCTGATAATTCCAGAGAAAGACCAGGGTCCCCTGCTCGGAATATTTTTTAAAAATACCCTGCCGTTTTCCGTTGCGGAATCCTTCCAGCGTCATCAGCTTCCCGCTCGGATAATATTGCCGGCTCATACCCTCGACCTGTCCCTGAAGGAGATTTTCGACCCGCTTGATCTGCCCGGCTTCGTAATACTCCCGACGGTCGCCGTCTTCCAAGCCGCTTTTAAAATTGGCGGTGCTCTGCACCTTGCCGCTTTGGAAATAGCGCATCACCAATCCCTGTTTCTGGCCGCGGATGTAATCCCCGGTCTGACGCAGCTGGCCGTTCTCATAATGTTCTTTGAACGGGCCGTGGATCTGATTATCCTCGTAAATATATTCCGCCTTGACCTGACCGTTGGCATAATAACTGCGGTCCGGCCCGACGAGCTCATCATTGCGGTAACGTCCCTCGCGCTGCAGCTGGCCGTCTTCGTAATACTCGCGGTAGAGACCTTCGCGCTTGCCGGAAACATAATTTGATTCCGACTTCACTTTACCGTTGGAATAATATTCGCTGGAAAGGCCGTGCTTGCGGCCGCTTTTATAATTGGTTTCTTTGGCTAAGCTGCCGGATTCATAGAACTCTTGATGCAGACCATTGGCAGGCGGGGTTTTACCGCAACTGGAGATGGAAATGATGCCGACAAAAATAAATAAAAACGAAAAAATAATTTTTTTAAACATGGCAAACTTTAAACTGTATTTAAAATTCGGCGGAGCGCCGAATTTATTTAAGATTATCGCTAGAGGAGCACTTTGCGGTTAAAAAACTACTGGCGGATCGCCTCGCTTTCCTTAATCTG
>MHGP01000094.1:0-169 GCA_001805615.1 Omnitrophica WOR_2 bacterium RIFCSPHIGHO2_02_FULL_48_11 | reverse complement strand
TTGCTACGCAAAAATGGCGGAGAGGTCGGGATTTGAACCCGAGGATCCGATTTCTCAGATCAGTTGCTTAGCAGGCAACTGCATTCAACCACTCTGCCACCTCTCCATAAATTATGCTCCGCATAATTTATGGAGAAGCCTCGCCATTTTCCTCAATTTAGAGGAAATG
>MHGP01000093.1:11191-12892 GCA_001805615.1 Omnitrophica WOR_2 bacterium RIFCSPHIGHO2_02_FULL_48_11 | reverse complement strand
GATCTGCCGGTTATTGGCTCTATTGTTTTGACGGTCGGACTTTTGACTTTTGTTTTTTCGACGATCCTCGGCTGGTCTTATTACGGAGAAAAGGCCGCCGAGTACCTTTGGGGCCACGGCGCGATCCAGGTTTACCGCTGGTTATGGGTGGGGGCGGTGATGGTGGGGTCCGTGGCGTCGCTGCCGATCGTGTGGTCGTTCGCGGATATTGCCAATGCCTTGATGGCGATCCCTAATCTTATTTCGCTTATTGTTCTTAACGGGGTGATCGTGCGGGAGACACGCGAGTTTCTTTGGAATAAGAATTCATAGCATGTTTAAAACGGACAATTTTTAGAAAGGGGTTATTCGATGAAGAAGTTGTTATTGTTGGGATTATGTTTTTTTGTTTTAGGCTGTGCGACGCTGGACCAGGCCGATTTTTACGGGGTCAGGGTCACCCAGAACGTCGACGATAAAGCTTTTCAAATTTATGATTTTGAAGGGCAGAATGTGGTGCATTCCACCGGCGGAAGCATTAACGGCGATGTGGAGGCCTGGGGAGAGATCAAGTCCGGGCACATTGTGATCAAGTTCAAGAATAAAATGGCGAATACGCTTCGTAGTGATTATTTTTTTGATAAATTTTATTTGTTTGCCAAAAGCGGCACGGTGTATTCCCTGAAAAAACAAGAACCGGTGGCTTATCGGTACAATGTCCCGGAAGATATCCGGGCGGGGCAGTGGGTAACATTTGTCTTGGATGCCCCGGCCAATATTCAGGCGGAAGACGTCGAAAAGATTGTCGGCGAAATCGGCTTGCTTTCCGGCGCGCGCATTGTCCTCAAACGTTTGCCGCAGGCCATGCTAGAATAATTAACGGATTGAAGGATAGCTTTGTTCGGTATTTTTAGAATAATAAATCGGATCAGGTGGATCGTTGCTTCCCTGATTTTTCTTTGCGCTTTCGGCCTAAGTTTTCTTTATTCTTCGCTCAATTCCCCGTCCTTCTTCGAAAAAAATATCCCGCAGTGGCTCAATCCGCGGATGCCGGGTGTCGTTATTAAAGAGTTGCATATCGGCCGGCAAAGTTTTAGCTTCCCCTGTCAGCTTCATTTTAAAAATATTCAAGTCCATATCCTGCAGGGTTCTCAAAAAATTATAGGAGAGATCCGTGCTATGGATTTGCGGGGGACTAAGATGTTTTCCGGCCAGCGACAAATATTCCTGCGGGGGGAGGGTCTAAAAATCACATCTGACCTGGTGAAAGTCCAGGCGGGGCAGCTTACGGCCGATGTTCTTTGGAAAGGGGCGACCGTTGAAAATATCCGGGGGGATTTCAAGTCCGCGGAAGTGAGTTTGCAGAATTATTTATTGACCGATCTGAGCACAAAAATTTCCGGGGATCAAAGTCGGATATTTTTTAATGATTTTAAAGCGAATTTTTACGGCGGACAGATGAAAGGTCAAATTTTCCTGGATTATCCTAAAGACATCCCCTATAGTATCACTATGGAATTGGCCAATGTGGACCTGCGTCAGCTCAGAAAGGTCAATCCTGATTTTTTTTCCAAAGTGCAGGGACGCTTGCACGGGCTGATTTCGGTCCGCGGGGATCAGCGGGGGATAAGCGCCCTCGAAGCGTCTTTTGACGCGCCCAAAGGCGGGGAGGTCAAGGCATCGCTGCTGCAGTACTTGCTGGAATACATCCCGCAGAGCGTG
>MHGP01000093.1:0-11172 GCA_001805615.1 Omnitrophica WOR_2 bacterium RIFCSPHIGHO2_02_FULL_48_11 | reverse complement strand
AATTGATCAAGACAGACGGGAATATTCCGCTGGAAAAAGCGGATGTGATTATCAAAAGTTTGAGCGATGAGAAGGCCTCGGCCAATATCCAAATGGAAAGCCGCAAGTTTAATTTGGATGTTGACGTGACGGTGGATGTGAATATTGAGGGCGGCTTGAACAAATTGTTTAAGTCGTTTTAGGATTTTTGCGTTAAGTCAAACAGGAGGAGTAGCATGGATCGTTATTGTTTCAGGGGACTGGTTTTAGTGACGGGAGGCCTCTTGATAAATTTGCTTGTTGCAGGCTGCACGGTCAAGGCGGTCGGCGACCCCAAGCGCCCGATCACGATCGAAGCCCATATCACCGTGGACATCAAGGGACTTAAAGATACCGCGACCGATATCGAAGATTTTGTCAGTGGTCAAAAACCAAATGTTGAGGCACCATCCAAGTAAGGAGGAGGATAAAATGTTTCGTTCATTTTTATTATTTATTTTTATCTTTTCTTTGTTGTTAACCGCGCCGCTGCCGTTCGCGTCGGCGGAAGGCAAATACAGCATCAAAGAAATGACCCCGGAGGTGCAGGCCGCGCTGGATAGCCGTCGGGACCGATTTGAGAAATTGAAAGAATTAAAATCCCAAGGCATTGTCGGGGAAAACAACCGCGGCTATGTGGAGCTTTTGACCAACGATATCCTTGCCAAGGCCTTGGTGGATGCCGAAAATAAGGATCGAAAAATAATATACCAGACCATCGCCAATCAGAATGAATTAAATGATGCGCTGGAAACCATTGAAAAAGTTTTTGCTCAGGTGCAGCGGGATAAGGCGATGTCCGGCGATAAAATTCAACAAGAAGACGGCCAGTGGATCACTAAATAAAGGAGGAATCATGCGAAAAACTTCTAGGATTTTGCTGATTCTTATGTTCGGTATGAATTTTTTGTTTTTGTCGCCCGGGACCCTTCCCGTAGCGGCGGGCCAGGAAGAGGAGCGGCAGACCATTTTAAACAATGCGACGGATTTTTTTGCCACGCTCGGCAAAGATAAGGACGAGGCGAAGGACATCGTTAAAGAACGTAAGCAGGACCGTCGCGAAGTCCGCCTGAGAGAGAAAGAACGCAGCCGCAAACGCGCCGCGAAACGGCAAATCAAGCAACAGCAAGCGGAGATCATGAAAAAGATCGAAGCTGAGGATGCGACGCGATACTCAAAATAGCGAGGGACCATGCCACAAAAAGAACATCGAAAATACGACCGTTATGATACGGAAGTCAAAATTTATTTTCACGTCGCTTATGACATTAAGACCAAGGTGCGGTTCCAGGTCATGGATAAAGCGCACAAGCCGGCGTCGCCGCAATACATCGCCCTTAGCAAAAATGTCAGCGCTGAAGGGATCTGCTTTAGTTCTGAAAAGAATCTCCACAAAGGGGATTTCCTTTCTTTGGAAGTATATGTTCCTGGAGGGAGAGAGCCTATACCGATGCAGGGAGAAGTCCGCTGGTGCGAGCCGTCGCCCAAAAAACATAAAGGGGAAAAACGGTTCGATACCGGGGTACAGCTGCACACCGTTAATTCGGAATCTGTTGAAAAATCCATTTACCACGATAAGGTGTATCAAGTTGTCTGGAGCACGGTGCTGGAGTCGGTCCTGGGGAATTTTCGGATTCTCGAGCAGAAACGGCATAAAAATTTTACCAAAAAATAAAAAGACCCTAACCTTTCGATATTGCTTTATAATCCCATCAAGTTTTGTTAAAATATTCCTGCATGATAATCAGCAGTGTGTTTTTTAAAAAGGCCGCCTTTCATCAATAATACAATTAAGGCGAGCCTCGTCATTCCTTCAAGAAGGGAATGACGAAAATGACGGGAGGAATAAAATGTTTGCCTTACAAATGCGCATGTTTTTACTTTTAGCGACTTTATTCGGGATTGTCTATGCCGTTGTGGTAATGATCGGGACGGCCATGGGGGTGAATGATTTTAATTTTTATCTGATCATTTCTTTTGGGTTTATGTTTCTTCAATATATGATCGGCCCCAAGATGGTCGAATGGACGATGCGGATACGCTATATCAAAAAAGAAGAGAATGCGCGGCTTTATGCCATGATCGAGGACCAAGCCAAGCGGGCCAATATTGCCATGCCTAAGGTTTGCATCTCGGCGCTGGCGATCCCCAATGCCTTTGCCTTTGGCTGGGGATTCGGCGACGGGCGTGTCTGCGTGACCGAAGGGGTGATGCGTCTGTTGAGCGAGGAAGAACTGAAAGCCGTGATCGGACATGAAATTACCCATATCAAAAATAATGATGTCCTCACGATCACCCTGCTTTCGGTCATTCCGATGATCATGTACCGGATCGCCTGGCACTTTTTGTTTTATGGACACCGCCGGGACGAGCGCCATTCGAACAATACCGCGCTGATCGGCCTGGCCGCATTTATTTTTTATTTTGTAACGAACCTGCTTGTCTTGTATGCTTCGCGCATCCGTGAATATTTTGCCGATCGCGGATCCGTGGAGCTGGGGAATAGACCCGCGGCCTTAGCCTCAGCCCTCTATAAACTTGTCTATGGCTCCGCCCGTATGGACAAAGATGTTTTGAGAGAGGCGGAAGGACTCAAGGCTTTCTTTATGAATGATCCATCGCAGGCCTTGCATGAAATCAAGGAGCTCAGCCAGCTGGACCTGGACCGCAACGGCACCCTGGATGCGAGTGAATTGCTGCGTTTGCGGCAAAAAAATATTCGTCTTAACTTTGGGGACCGGATGCTGGAAGGTTTAAGCACGCATCCGAACATGCTCAAACGCATCAAGCATCTTTCGGAACTCCATGCTTAAATTTTTTACTGATTTCAAAAAGAAAAGCGAGCTCCGGCGCAAGCTTTGCGCGCTTTACGCGGAAGTCGATAAGAACCTGGAAGCGTGTTATGTCATGCAGCAGCGGGGTGTTTTGGAAAAATTCCGCCTCGAGTGCTGGCAGGAAGTGCACGGCGACTCGGCCCTGGCCTTGGATGAAAAAATTTCAACCTGTTACCGGGCCCTGGAAGATTATAACCGGGGGATGGCGGATTTTAAAGAATTTGAACAGTGGTACGCGGCGGATCTAAACAACAAAACACCGGAGAATGCGCGGCTGCTGCATGCCAAAAAGGAACTGGTGTCGGAAAAGTTTAAAGGATTGTTAGCGGTGGTGAAGCCTACCCAGGAAGTTTTTAAAGCACGTCTGATAGCTCAAAAAATTTATAAAGACAAACGGACCTATTGATATTTTATGCTAGCGCTTTCCACAGCTTGGAATTACCGCGAGGATATGAGCGTCCCCCAGATGCTCGAAGATATAAAAGCGACAGGGATCCGTCACCTGGAGCTGGGCTACCGATTGACGCAGCCGCAGGTGGAAGCCCTGATACCGCTTCTTAAAAAGTTCAAATTAAAAGTCTCGAGTGTGCACAATTATTGCCCGCTGCCTTTTGACGGGCTGTCGCCGCGGCATTCTTCCAATTATTATCGTTTATCGGCGTTGCAGCGGGAAGAGCGGGAGTTGGCCATTAAGTGGACCAACCATTCCATTGATACGGCGCTGCGCGTCGGCGCTCAGGCGGTAGTGATCCATGCCGGGGCGATCGAATTAGAGCATGATCCTTCGCCGCAATTATTCCAAATGTACCGCGAAGGCAAAGCAAAAACACCGGAGTTCGAAAATCTGCGTTCGCAGTTGCTCAAGGCCCGCCAAGAAAAACAAAAAGATTATTTGAAGGTGCTGGTCGAAAGCCTCAAAGAGGTGATGGCCTATGCCCAGAAAAAAAATATGAAGATCGGTTTGGAAACCCGGTATTATCCTGTCGAGATTCCTAATATTGATGAGATTGGTTTTTTTTTGGACTTGTTCGGGAAACAGGGAATGTCTTATTGGCATGACGTCGGGCACGGCGAGGTCAACGAACGGCTGGGGTTCGCGTCCCCTTTGAGTTATTTAAAAAAATATGCGGATCGGATGATCGGCTGGCACATCCATGGAGTTAAAGTTTTAAAGGATCATCATGCGCCGTTTGACGGCGATTTTGATCTGCAGAAGGTGGTTCCTTTTATGAAAAAGGAACATATCAAAGTCATTGAATCGCACAGTTTAGCGACCGCAGAGCAGATCAAAGAAGCGGTGAAGCGATTGGAGAAGATATGAAATTATATCTTATGCGTCACGGCGATGCGGTGGGACCGCACGAAGATCCCGACCGTTCGCTTAGCGCGCAGGGAAAGCTTGATGTCGGAAAGATCGCGCAATTCTTGAAGCGGGCGCGCGTCCAGGCGAGTGAAATTTTTCACAGCGACAAAAAACGGGCGAAAGAAACGGCCATCCTGGTTAAAAGTTTAATAAATCTGCCGGCCAAGTTAACGCAACGGGATTGTTTGGGACCGGATGATCCGATCGATATGATTTTTAACGAACTGACCGATCGGCAGGAGGATCTGTTGATCGTCGGGCATTTGCCGTTTTTGCCGCGCCTGATTTCCAAATTGGTGGTAGGTGAGGAAGATAAACACGTGATCAGCCTGGGGACAGGTACGGTCGTGGCGATGTACCGCGATGCGAGCCGGCATTGGCAGATCGTGTGGGTGGTGAGCCCGGAATTGGCGTAAAATTTATGAACAAAGAATTTTTAACGGTCTCTGAACTTAACATTCTTATCAAAGATGTGCTTAATTACGGTTTCCCTAATGCCGTGTGGATCTGCGGCGAAATTCAGGGGTTTGACCGCAACCGCGACAAAAAACACATTTTTTTTGAACTGTGTGAAAAAGACCCCGCCTCCAAAGATATCACCGCCCGCATCGGCCTGGTCATTTTTGCCGGCCGAAAAAATTATATCGATGAAATTCTTAAAAGTTCGGAAAATGCTTTTCAGCTCAAAGATGACATTGAGGTCAAATTTTTATGCAGAGTGGATTTTTATCCGCCGCACGGCGCGGTGCGGCTGACCGTCGAGAGCATCGACCCGGTTTATACCTTAGGTAAGATCGCGCAGGAACGCCAGAAACTTATTGCGCTGCTTAAGCAAAAAGGAACTTTAGAAAAAAATAAATCCCTCGCGCTCCCGCTTGTCCCGCTCAATATCGGTCTTATCACCTCCCATGATTCCGCGGCTTACAATGATTTTGTGGCAGAACTTAAACGCAGCCGTATCGGCTTTAAGATTTTTTTGATCAATTCCTTGATGCAGGGAAAGGGCGCGGAAAAAAGTGTCTGCGTGGCCTTGCGGAGGTTTAATCGCCTGGACAACATCGATGTGGTCGTGATTACGCGCGGGGGAGGGTCGATCGCCGAGTTGAGCTGTTTTGACAGCCAGAAAATCGCCGAGGCGATTGCCCTGAGCCAGCTGCCGGTCTTAAGCGGCATTGGGCATGAAATCAATACGACCGTCACGGATTTGGCGGCGCACATGTATGCCAAGACACCGACGGCCATCGCCCAGTTTTTGAGCGAGCGGGTGAATGATTTTTTATCTGACCTGGAAGAAAGATTGGAACACTTGTCGCAGCTGGCGCAGGAACAATCCCTTTCCGAAAAAAGACGTCTGCGCATGTCCGCCATCAGCCTGCAGAACCAAACGACGAATTTTTTAAAACAACACCAGCGGCATATTGTGCAATTGACCCAGCAGCTCCGGCAACAGCCGTTGCAGCTTTTGCGTGGACAACGGCAGGATGTTAACAATAACAAAGATATTTTTTTGAAAGCGGTCAAAGTGTATTCTCAGACAATGCAGCAAAAAATTGGCAATTATCAAAAATTGGTTGATTTGCTGAACCCGAAAAACACCATGAAGCGCGGGTTCAGTGTGGTCCGCACCAAAGAGGGGAAAATTGTCCGTAAAATTGCCGATGTTAAATTACACGAGAACCTGGTCACCGAGGTTTTGGACGGGGTGATTCACAGCGAAGTACATTCCACAAAAAGGGAGGGCAAAAGTGGGTGACATGAAATATACCAAGGCGATGAAACGGCTGGAGGAAATCATCGGCGATATCGAGCGGGAAGAAATCGATGTCGACGATCTCGCCTCACGGGTCAAAGAAGCGGTTGAATTGATCCGGGTGTGCAAGAACAAGATCGAGAAAGCCGAGCTGGAAGTGAAACAAGTGGTCGAAAACTTTGAGGAAGAGGCCCTCCAGGAAGAAAAATCAGGGGAGGAATAGTCCTAAAGGGGGTCGTATAAATATATTGACAGGAAATATCTTTCGGGGATACAATAGAGACGTTACCATCCTAAAGGAGCCGCATGTCCCAAGAACCAATTGCCCCAGAGCTGTTGAAAAATCGGGATGTCCTCGAAGAAATCGCCCGCCATCAGTGGATCGAAAGCGAAAAAGCCGGCCGTGATGTTGGTTTTGACGCGGCGGCGGAAGATTGGCTGAAGCGATTTTCGAAAGTCTGGATGGACTATCACCTCCCGGAGCAGAAGAGTAAAGTATCCCAATCGGCAGAGGCTGTAAGCCCGAAAGCCAAAAGCCGCAAAGCCAAATCCTATTTTTAAACCCGTTGTTCCTTTCTCAGTTCTCCCCAAAAACAGTTTTAAAAACAATCTTTTTTGTGTACAATAGACCACGATTAACCTTTTCTTCAGGAGTACAGACGTGGAATCTATAAAAAATTTAGAACAATTGCCCGCTGCGGCCGCTAAAAAAATAGCTCCCTATTTGCGTGAGATGCTGGCCCTGCACGGCGATCGCATCCGCGCGGTTTTTATTTACGGTTCGGCCACCGGGCACAATTTTATCCCGGCGATTTCCGACATCAATTCTCTTTTTATTTTTGATTATTTGGATTTTACCGTATTTAAAAAAAGTCTTAAGACCGTGGCCTGGGGAAAGAAGCAAAACATCGCCGCCCCGTTATTTTTAACTCAAGAGTATATGAAATCGACCGTGGATGTTTTTCCCATTGAGTTTCGCGATATCAAAGAAAATTACCGGTTGGTCTACGGAGAAGATGTCTTGGCGTCCTTGGAGATTAAGGGGGAACATATCCGTTTGTTTTGCGAACAACAAATCAAAGGCAAACTGGTTCGCTTGCGTGAGGCCTACCTTGAGGTTGGCCTAAAATCCAAAGAACTGGAGTCGGTTATCCGTGGGTCTTACCGCGATCTCCTCCCGGTCTTCCGCAGTTTAATCCGCTTAAAAGGGAAAAAGCCTTCGTATGAAAAAGAAAATATCATAAAGCAATTGTGTGCTGAATTTCAGCTGGATGAAAATGTTTTTTTGTTGATCCATACGCATATTATTCAGGGCAGGACCATCCGCGGTTATCCGTTTGAGAGTTTTTTAGAGAGTTACCTGGAACAGTTAAAGAAATTGGCAAGTCAAGTGGATCAGCTATGAAGCAGCGGTTAAGATTTTTGCGGTGGGTGGTTGGTGCGATATTTATTTGTTCTTTACCAGTAGCGGCGTGGGGCCAGCTTGCCAGCCTTCCTGGTCAACCGGCGGGATATGTGAATGATTATGCGGGCTTGATCGATCCGTCAGACCGTACGGTCATAACTGATTCACTCCGGGAGTTGGAAGAAAAAACAACCGCGCAAGTGGCGGTTGTTACGGTGAAGACCACACAACCGGAGACGATCCAACAATTCTCGGTCCGTCTTTTTGATCGGTGGAAAATTGGGCAAAAAGGAAAAGATAACGGTGTGCTTGTAGCCGTTGCGGTCGAGGATCGGGAAGCCTGGATCACGACCGGTTACGGCCTCGAAGGTGCCTTGCCGGACGTTATTTGCAGTAAAATTGTCCGGGATATTATGATTCCGGATTTTCGCAACGGACGATATTCGGATGGAATCCGTAAGGGGCTAGGCGCGGTCATCGGTTTGATCGCCAAGGAATATAACGTTACCGTAACCGGGCAGCAGGATTATTCTTTTGAAAAGACCGACGATCAAGAATTGCTGTACGTTTATATAGTCTTTTTTATTATTTTATTGTTCCTTATTTTTTTTAATAAATCGAACGGGTTATTTTGGTACGGATCCTCGGGTGGGTACGGAGGGAAGGGTTACGGCGGCGGATGGAGCAGCGGTGGCGGCGGTTTTGGCGGCGGATTCGGCGGTTTTGGCGGCGGCATGACCGGCGGGGGCGGCGGGGGAGGACGTTGGTAAAAAAATTTTTAATCTTTAAAGTCAAAACTTAAAAGTATTGTGTTGTACAACGATTCTACAATTTTACCTTTTGAGTTTTAATCTTTAAGTTTATTGGAAAGGAGTGGATTATGAAAAATTTAGGTGCGACATTAGGAGCGATTCTTCTTATAGGCTTGGCGGCCTTTGGGTGGTACCGGAGCGGCTTTGATTCTGCGATCCAAAAGGATGAGGCGGTCAAATCTTCCTGGGCACAGGTCGAGAATCAATTGCAGCGGCGCAATGATCTCATCCCCAACCTCGTGAGCACGGTTAAAGGATTTGCGGCTCAGGAAAAAAGTATTCTCACCGAGATCACCAAATTGCGTAGCCAGTGGGGGGAAGCCAAAACCATTCCCGATAAAATTGAAAATGCAGAAGCGGTTTCTTCGGCGATCTCGCGGCTGCTTTTGGTCGCTGAGAATTATCCGCAGCTTAAGTCCGATCAGAATTTTTTGGCCTTACAAAGCCAGTTGGAAGGGACCGAGAACCGTATTGCCGTCGAAAGGATGCGGTATAACGAAGCGGTGCGGGATTTCAATGCCTACCGCCGGACATTCTTTGGCCGGTATTTTGCCGTGCAGGCCAATATCAACGAGGCGGCGGTGTACTTTCAAGCGGAAGAAAAAGCCAAGCAGGTGCCGCAGGTGAGTTTTTAAATTTGAGATCGGTTATGGTAAGGAAGCCCGTATCGGTAACGTTAAAAGGTTACGTCTATTTTTCGCATGACGTTACCGAATGACGATGCGAGCAATTCGTAACCAAACGACGTTGCCTAAATAAAATATTATTTTTTTTGGAAAGGTCATGGAATTATGAAAAGCATTAAATTGGTTCTGATCCGTCACGGAGAAAGCACGTGGAATAAAGAAAACCGTTTTACCGGATGGACCGATGTCGATCTGTCCGATAAAGGCAAAGAGGAGGCCAAGTCAGGAGGGCAGCTCCTTAAGCGTGCAGGATTCACGTTTGACATAGCCTTTACTTCTGTTTTAAAAAGAGCGATCCGCACCCTTTGGATTGTGCTGGATGAAATGGATTTGATGTGGGTGCCGGTCCATCGGGCCTGGCAGCTCAATGAACGGCATTACGGCGAGTTGCAGGGATTAAATAAATCGGAAATGGCCGAGAAGTACGGCGAAGCGCAGGTCCATATCTGGCGCCGCAGTTATGATGTGTGTCCGCCGCCCTTGAAGAAAAAAGATCCGCGGTATCCGGGACATGATCCGCGGTATAAAGATTTGGATGCAAAAGATTTGCCGGTGACGGAAAGCCTGGCGTTGACAGTCAAACGGGTCGTCCCGTATTGGAAAAAAGCCATTGTCCCGCAGTTGAAGGCCGGCCAACGTGTCCTGATCGCCGCCCACGGCAACAGCCTGCGGGCGCTGGTCAAATATCTGGATAATATCTCCGACGAAGAGATCGTCAAATTGAATATCCCCACGGGAATACCGCTCGTCTATGAACTGGACCATAATTTAAAGCCGCTGCGTCATTATTATTTGGGGAACCAGGAAGAGGTTGAAAAGGCTATGTCGGCGGTCGCTAACCAAGGAAAAAAATAATTTTTGAATATGATATTTGTCATAAGCCTTATTGCCATTCTGGCGCTTCTTGCCTTGTTGATTTTTTGCTTTACGGTCTTTTTTGATCAGGCGGTCTTTAACCGCCGCGGCACGGTCTACCGTGTCAAAACAGATCAAAAGAAAGTGGCGCTGACCTTTGACGACGGCCCGTCGCCGGTTTGGACGCCGCTTATTTTGGACGAACTGAAGAAAGCCGATGTCAAAGCGACTTTTTTTATGATCGGCCATCATGTGAAGAAATATCCCGAGATTGCCCAGCGGGTGGCGCAGGAAGGGCATACGATCGCTAATCATGGCTACGCCCACAGCGTCGTGCTCTATTACACCCCTGAAGAAATTGAAGAGGAAATCAAATACACGGAATACGTGATCAAAGAGATCACCGGCCAGACAACAAAATATTTTCGTCCGCCCAAGGCCTGGCTCCCAAAAGATATAAAACAGAAAATTAAGGCCATGGGATACAAAGTGATTCTCTGGTCGCTCAATTCCAAGGATTGGGTCCGGTTCAGCCACCAATATATTGTCAAATATCTCGTGCGTCACATCCGAAACGGTGATATTTTACTTTTTCATGACAGCGGGGATGTCTTTAAGACGGAAGGGGGCAGCCGCCGGCAAACGGTATTGGCCATTCCCTTGCTGGTCAAAACTCTCCAGGAAAAAGGGTATGAATTTGTTGCCCTAGAGGAACTTTTAAATGAATAAAAATTTTTTTGAAAATCAAAGTCACTACCGGTTACTTGCCTGCCTCGCTTTTCTCGGCTATTTTTTTCTTATGTTCGGTAACGGGATGGTAAGTTTGACGCATCCGGATGAAGTTTTTTATGTGCAAAGTGCCAAGGAGATGGTCCAGCATAACAGCTGGCTGACACCGCTTATTTTTGATTGGCGGCAATTTGAAAAACCCATTTTATTTTATTGGCTCATGGCCGGTGTGATAAAGATTTTCGGGCCGACACCGTTTGTGGCCCGTTTTTGGCCTGCCTTTTTTGGCATCCTCGGCGTGCTCACCGCCTATGGGATCGCTTGGACGCTTTTTCGCCAAAAGCGCCTGGCGTTTCTGTCCGGGGTCGTCCTTATGACCAGTTGGATTTACTTGGCTTTATCGCGGGCAGTCTTGACCGATATGGTGTTTTCGATCTGGGTCGTCATGGCCTTGGGGGCTTTTTGCTGGGGGTATTACGATCGCCGGTACCGCGAAAAAGGGATCATTGTATTTTGTGTGCTTTGCGGGATCGCGATCTTGACAAAAGGGATCCTGGGGCTGCTTTTTTGCATGACGCCGGTTTTGGGATTTTTGATTTATAAAAAGGATTTAGATTTTTTAAAAACGAGATCGCTTCTCTGGGGAATACTTTTGTTGGCGGCGATCGCTGTACCCTGGCATGTCCTCATGTACCGCTGGTATGGCCAGGAATTCATCCA
>MHGP01000092.1 GCA_001805615.1 Omnitrophica WOR_2 bacterium RIFCSPHIGHO2_02_FULL_48_11 | reverse complement strand
GAGCCAAAGACAGGAGATTGCCTTCGATCCAGGTCGATGAGTGAACGCTCCGGGCAAAAGCATCCCGCTCCAAGGGTGCTTTGACTGAAACTTGAAGCCGTGAGCTTCTGACAAGCGCACCCACGATGGCGATCTGCTCGAACAGTTTCAAAAGGTATGGCGTTATGCGACATTGGGCCTTAAACATAATACAAGTTTACCATATCGTATAGGTATTGTATAGGGAATTGTCTATGGCGGATGGGCGGACTACTTTCAATAAGCGGTTTCCCATTCTTTACAAATCGGCAATCCAATTCGCAATCTGTAAAGTAACGATTTTAAACGACCTAAAGCTTTTGAGATCGCATCCCTATGCAAACTCTTCTCAATCTTTTTGTCTACCACGCCCCAATCGTACCCGGAAAGAATATCACATAAATTTTCGTACCATCTTCGGTAACTTTTCATTTCTGTGATATTGGGGACAGTGGACTTAGGGTGGCACTCATTTCTCTAAAAGCTGGGGTGCACTTGCGTCTCTAAAAACTGATCGTCTTTTTATGCGAGCGCAGCCCGGTGAGTCAAAATATTCGCCCAGGTCAACATGGACTCCGCCCAATTGGCATCCATCTGGACATTATGACTTAGAAGCTCAAAATCTTTCTTGAACCATTCATAGGTAGGCATAAACCGCACTGATTTCGGAGCTGCTTCCAAGGCTTTAACAAATCCTTCCGTCTCAGCTAAAAATTGGTCCACTCTTGCCCTGCGACCTTCCATTGCCCAGCGACATAAACGTCCTAAATTGACGGCAATATTCAAAGTTAGTTCTTTAGCGTCCATTATTTACCCCCTGCCTGCCGTCAGGCAGGCTGTAATAACGACCTAGTGATCGATTCGACTTGCTGCCGGATATTAGGATCCAATACTTCCCGGCTGGCGTTTTGGGTCGGTCGTAAATTGATCATAGAATCAAAATCCATTTCATCCGTCTCCAAATCCAAACCTGCCCCCCAAAGATCTTCCTGTTTACTGCCATCTTTTAAGAGAAGCTGTTCTCCATCCACATGCTTTTCTCCGCCAGCAGATAAAATCTTTCGCCGGACATCCACAACGACTTTAACATAGCCCTTTAAATCCTCGGCCACTTGCTTAAGAGATTCTGAATTAATTTTACTGCGAATGATTGTTAACATATTCTGTCTCGATTAAAACCCTATTAATAAATTGACCAGCCGTTTCTCAACTAAAAACGACTATTCTAAATGTCGATTGCTTTTCCCTAAATTACATTTTTTACAAAGCAACTGCAGATTATCCAAAGTAGTTTTACCGCCTTTAGAAAAAGGAATGACATGATCCGCCTCTAATCCTCCGCAATCTGGATTTAATACGGGGATAGCACCACATTTAACACACCGATGCTTATCTCTAACTAAAACTTTCCATCGTAATCCATAAGGAACCTTCCGTCTATCTTCTACAGATACACTGTATTGTTTAATCTCCGTCTTGATTTTATATTCGGGACGTTCCTTTTCAACAACCTGTATTTTCTCCCTGCCTTCATTTTGGTTCATGCGATTCACAAAAGCCTCAAGCGCCTTTCTCCATCCTCCAAATCTGTTCTGATAACCATCAGGACCAATTTTTGATGGAGCGTTTTTCATTTCGCTCCAATTGGGTCGTCGTCCATAATGCATCCAAACATCGAGCAAGTTCTCAAAATATTCTTCATCTAAATATTTTCGATGATACATCTCAGAAACTTGCAATCCTGCTCTTTTCATACCCTCAGACCAAGAACCAAATCGGCGTTTAATAATAGCAAGGGCCTAAAAATTTCGAATGTTTTTTTACATCCTCAACCGTAATAAACTTTTTAGTAAGTATCTTTGCAACATTTTTTAGCTCAATAAGTATTTCTTCATCTGTCATACGCTTCGCTAGTTGTTCACGTTGTTTTGGAGAGACTACAGGACCAGAATATTTATGGGCCAAACCTGCTAATTCTAGAACCTTATGCCAATCTCCCAATCGACGAATAACAGTACTTGAATGAATCTTACTGAATTTAGCAAAATCGCTTTTCGTTAGCGTACTCTTCTTTACCAAAGAATCCACGCGCTTAATCTCTGCAATAATCTCTTCGTTCGAACAGTTTCTCGGTAAATTATTTAGTTTAAATTCCATAGTTATTTTAACGCTCTTCCATAAAAAACCCTGCCCTGGCTTTGTACCCGGACAGGGTTTCTAAAAATATGTATTAAGGATAGAACCTCTCATTTAACTGTTCCATTTATCCGTCGGAATACGCCATTTTCATTTAACTGCCGTTTACAAATATTGCCGATAGCGCTAAATATCGACGAAAAACCAGTTAAATGAACAGCTTTTACAACATACAAATACGCAGATAAACAGATAACTTTTGGGCGAATTCCGAAGAAATCCTTCTCTCAATTTCTCCAAATTTGATCAATCGCAATTATTTCCACGTCGGAGAAAATACAATGCCCTAAGCCTTTGACACGTCAAACGATAAAACCTTGATGATTCTTCATCGGCATAAATTTGTTGTAATTTATTGTACCGCAATAACTTACAAATAAATGGGGTGGGTGACGGGATTTGAACCCGCGGCCTTCTGAACCACAATCAGAAGCTCTAACCAACTGCCCCAACTTACCTTTATAAAAAGAATTAACATCAAGATGAAGTTGGGACTGTCCCAGTTTCCTCTAAAACCATTTAGGGAAAACTGGGGCTGAGCTACACCAAAAATATCAAAGGGCGAGTGACGGGACTCGAACCCGCGACCTTCTGAACCACAATCAGAAGCTCTAACCAACTGAGCTACACTCGCCATGATACCTTCTACTTCACCACACCTTCTTGCGGAACCATAGCGTTAACGTTCTCGCCTGATTCTTTTTCGATCAATTTCTTGCCGAACTCTTCAAATTTCTGCCCGATATTTTTTAAATTTTCCTGGAGCGCCCCGCTGTCCGGCGAGCCGACACTTCCGGTGAACGAGATCGAACTCAACTCAAAGTTATCCAGCTTGGTCTTTACCGCAAAATCCGCGTTGATCTCCAGATTGCTCGTCTTGAGCGCCTCGACGATCAGATCCTCGATCGAAAAAGGCTTTTCCTTTTCCCCTTTTTTCGACTTTTTGCCCAGATGGCTCATATTGGCCTTTCCCTTGATGAGCAGATCATTATGCTGGGCGTTCAAATCCGCCGACAATCCCACCATGCCGTTGGGCTCGAGGACCTCCAGCGTTCCATCCAGATTGCGTTCCCACCAATTGATCCAGCCGTGCGTGCGCACCTGGCTTCCGGAAAAAGGGATATCCTCGCTGGTCATCAGGGCCGTCAAATTGAACCGGGTATTCAAAGAGCGCAGCGGATACGCCAGGGATTGCGCCTTCAATTGTATCTGGTCCAGCGTCAAACTCAACTGCTTTTCTTTGGAATGATCGATGAACTGAAATTGGCCGTTGTGCACTTCGATATCATCCACGACGAGCGAGAAGGCCTCTGCCGCGGCTACCGGAAATTTTTGCGGTTCATTTTTTTTAGTATCCGCCGGGACATGAGCGGCAGGACCCTTGGCGGATTCGTCGGTTTCCACTTCTCCGACGATCAGCTGGGCGTTCTTGGTCCGTTGGAGCACCAAAAAAGGCTCCTCGATCTTCATCCCCGCGACAAAAACCTGCCGTCCCAGCACGACCGGGAGCGCCATCTGCACGCGGATCTCTCGGGCCCGAAAAAGACCTTTAATATCCAAACGGTCAATGCGCAGACCCAACGGAAAAATAAAACGCACTTCGGCTGTTTGAACTTCCCGCTGAAACGTCTCGCGCAGACGCTCCTCGACAAACTGCTTTCCATTGAGCTTCACAAAGACATAGAACCCCAGGACCACAAAGGCCATGATGACAAAAAGCCAGATAAAAATTTTTTGAATAATTCGCATGGTCATAATCGGGAAAATCCCTAATCGTTAAATAATGCGTCCCTGCCCTTGAAAGAAATCCCTACTCGTTAAATGTTGCGCATTTAACTTCGCGGGACAATATTTAACTTTCCTCAAAAAAAATTGTAGTTAAATAATGCGTCCCTGCCCTTGATTTCCTTAATACGTTGAATGATCATCTGAGGAATCAAGGACTGTGGACGTTACCTCTAAAACATTCAAGGAAAACGTCCCTGGCACGAATCGTACTTACTTTCCTTAACCAGATTAGGAAGGAAATAAATTTTTTAATTTACGCGTCCCTGGCACGAATCGAACGTGCGACCCTTTGCTTAGAAGACAGATGCGCTGAGACTCAAGACGCTTTACAAATTGTGTTTAACTAATTGAAAATAAATAAGTTGTGAAATATTAAAATCCACAGCGTTTTTGCCTGATTGTCTCATGTGTCTTCTGTGTGTCTTTTTTTAGAAAAATCAGACTTCTCAGCCGGCAATTAAACCCTTTTTAAGTCCTAAATTATCTCTTAAATCCTGCGGTAAATCATCCCAATGCTTAGTTAATAAATCGACCAGTTGAGTACCGTTTATTGTCCCGATTCTAGGGAAACCATTTTCAGAAGCAGCTTCCAACGCACTG
Source organism: Omnitrophica WOR_2 bacterium RIFCSPHIGHO2_02_FULL_48_11 (assembly GCA_001805615.1). Taxonomy (GTDB): domain Bacteria; phylum Omnitrophota; class Gorgyraeia; order Zapsychrales; family GWA2-47-8; genus 2-02-FULL-48-11. Next base: position 8,441 of record MHGP01000092.1, on the reverse strand, counting down.
CCTTGAAAATCAGCAGTGGTAATAAATACCCCCTGCTCGTCCCTCGGAATATTCTGTCTTAAAGCTTTCACTGTTCTTGCATCAATTTTAGACCCGACTTGATACCTTTTTGCCTGCACATAAATTTTAATCTTGGCAATATTATCAATGTTTAATTCCCCTTTAGCATCAACACCGCCGTCACCGACTTTACCCGTATGCTCCGCTTCAAAACCGATTGCCGTCAGCAACTCCGTAACCAGCAATTCGAATTCATCGGCATTCAACTCAAGCAGTCTCTTTAAAACTACCTTGTGCGTTTCAACTTCAATATGCTGTTCTTTAGATACAAATTCCTTCTTTCCAATGACCTCAAAAAAATGACTCTTATGACTGACATTTTTACGACTGATAGAATAAACAGTTAAAGATGAACGTATGGTATTCTGAAAAGGCACTGAAAATTCTGCCCGTCGAATAGAATTTTTATGCCAATCGACTTTCCTTCTGTGAAGAAAAGGACATCCATCTTCTGTTCCGCCATAATAATAAGGCTCATCTCTGACAACACCATAATGAATAAAATCTGTATCTTTAGCGGGAGTGATTACATAATCACCCGGCTTAATACCAAATAGAAATCTTTCTATCTGCCCTACTTGTTGACCGATAACTAACTCACTGGTATCGTCAAGGTGATATTTTACGTATAATGCCTTCAGTTCATCGTAGGACTTAACTTTTGATAAATCATTTTTTGCCAACCAACCTATGGCAACATATCTGCCGTTAAGAAATTGCTCGGTATATTGTCCATTATTAGCTCTCACGCAGAATAGTTCGGGCATAACCTTGCTCTTTTTTAGAAAATTAAACGTCCCTGGCACGAATCGAACGTGCGACCCTTTGCTTAGAAGGCAAATGCTCTATCCAACTGAGCTACAGGGACAAACTACTATTATCTTTTATCTAGAAAGATTTGTCTCAGTCCTGATTACCTCAATTACATCTGGAAAAGTCAGGGCAGGGACGAATTACACTCTTCCTCTATCCAGAAAGATTCGTCCCAGTCCTAGCTGCCATAAAATTATAATAGAGAAGCTAGGGCAGGGACAATTCTACCCTATTATTTTTGCAAAATTTTTTCCTCATCCGCCACAAAACGTGGCGGATCCGCCATGCTTTATGGCGGAAGCTGAATAATTATATCAGGCATCTTAAAATTGGCAAGAGCGTTGTGGGGCCGCAAAATACAAAAAAACGTGGGGGGCAACTTTTTCAAGATTGCCCCCCACAAACCCTTTGCTGCGGTACGTCTGTTGAGGATGTTTCAGGACGTTACTTTTTCAGATAATCAAGCGGAAAAGTAACAATGTCCCAAGCTCCCATCACTGCTTTTTTAACGCCTTCGACCGTCCCTTTACCAAGTCCGCCTAACAAACCAAACGGTTTGAAATCAGCAGCTTTGGTTTCATCAAGAGTCGTCTTTCCGATATCATAAGGAACCGAAATAATGTCCATGGCTCCCTTTTTGATCTTATGTATCGGATCAGGGCTGGCAGCAAATAACGGAGCTGTGAAACTTAGAGCAAAAATGACTACGAGGAGTAAACGGATAGCTCGTTTCATTTCTACCACCTCCTTTTTACCGCATTTCTTATTTTAAGTATGCCACATAATGTGGTCAAACTCAACCCCACCGCAACTGTTTGTGTAAATAAAAAAGGTGGCTATTTTTTTCGAATAGCCACCTTACTCTATAATTCCCAATGGGTTATGAGAATTAAGTCTTTTCTAAGCCCTTAAAAAATACTCTTTGCCCCTGCGCGTCCCAGAACAAGTAATAACTATTATTATAATCATCTTTTTTATAAAAACACGTAATATTACTCTTACTGGTAATATCTTCCGGGAACCAGGCCTTAGCCTCTGCCTGGACCTGTTCCAGAGGAATATTCTGGTAACCCTTGGCAATGGTCTTAAAGGCCTTCTGGTCCGCCTGGAAGATCAGATAAGCAGTGAACCCCTGCCAGTGCGTGCTGTGGCCATCCAGGAGCTTGACCTCCGGAGGAACCGTAGCGGCGATGTAAGATTTGAAAGTCGTTTCGGCATTATTCGCGGCATACCCGGAAAGCGCCTTATATAATTCATCCCGTCCGATGACAATATTCGCCGCCACTTTTTCATCGATCCATTTTGCCACACTTTGCGTCACGACCTCTTCCTGCAGCATGACAGGCGTCAAGGACGCCACCTCGGTCCATTGCTCTTCCGCCGAAGCCGACACGCTCAAAGATAATGCGACAGCAAAAACTGTGATCGCCCCCATTACCTTTCTCATTCCGCCGATCCTTTCGTTAAAGGTTGATTTGTCCCGTTAGAAATTTATAGTTTTCATCATACCGGCAAAAAAACCGTCTGGGAAGAAAAAAAACAAAAAAATAAGGGGCGGCTCAATTATGAGCCGCCCCCTAAAAAAACCAAAAAAACTAAAATTTATTCCTTCCCCTCGCCCACCATCGGAACGAACCGGACCGGTAGCAGGCTTTGCTTTTCCATGCCGGTGTCTGTTTTACGAATCACATAAAGTTCCTGATAAACCGAGCCGAGCGGAATGACCATGCGCCCGCCGACTTTAAGCTGCCTCACCAATTCTTCCGGAACTTCATCCGGCGCGGCCGTCACAATGATCACATCAAAAGGAGCGTGCTCTTTCCAGCCCCGATAGCCGTCCCCGTGTTTGACAAAAATATTTTTATACCCCAATTGTTTTACCCGCTCCCGGGCGCTTTGCGCCAAGGGCTCGACGATCTCGACGGTGTAAACTTCTTTAACAATTTCCGCCAAGACCGCGGCCTGATAACCGGAGCCTGTGCCAATCTCCAAAACTTTTTCCTCGCCGCCCAGTTGCGCCGCCTGCGTCATGTACGCCACGATATAGGGCTGCGAGATCGTTTGCTCATATCCGATGCTCAAAGGGTGATCCGCATAAGCGATGTCCCGCGCCTCGGCAGGGACAAACTCATGGCGTTCGACCCGCCGCAGCGCCGCGAGCACCCGCGGATCCGTAATGCCCCGGCGGATGATTTGATCCTGCACCATAGACTCACGCTTTTGAGCAAAATTGCCTTGGGAAGAAGGATTTTTATTGTAGGAAAAAAACATCATCACGATAATGAGGCAGGCTAAAAATATTCCTAAAACTAAACGGTTCACAGTTTGAGGTGAGGTTTTTTCTCTTTCCACAAAAGCCACAACGCCAAGAAGGCCGGGATGCCGGCGAACGGCGCGAACAGGACCAGCAAAAAGATGTTCAGGCTGAAACGCACCACGATGGCGATCGTGACGAACCAATAAAAGACCGTCGCTGCTGAAAACACAAATAAGGCAAAAGGATACCAGATCCCGCGCGTCAATAAAGCACGCGGCAGCAAAAGCAAGATCGCGTAGACGATGTGCGGAGCCGCTTCCAGGAGGACTTGGAGGCTGGTGGTATTCGTCCCCGGACGGAAGAATTCCGGTTTTAAAATCCCTAAAACATTAATGAGCAAAGAAGTAACGGCAAAGAGGCACACATAAACTTTGGCCATGGTGTAGAAAAGTTCTCTATCAATACTTAATAAGGTCTGCGTGAGGGAGGCCTTGGCGGCGCGGATCTTTTCGGCTTTTTCTTGCTGATGGAGTTTTTTATTTTCCTGCTTGCGGGCGGTGCGGGAGACGAACTGTTTTTGACCGTCTAAACACAGGTAGTAATATTCCAGATCTTTCCGGGTGGGAATCACGACCACGTCATCATGATTGATATCGATCAAGGCCTGCATGGTTTCGCTGATCAGCGGATCGATCTGGGCGATATCCTCATAATCTTTGGTGACAACTTTTGCCAAAGCCCATTCGTACACTCTTTCTTGAGAAACTTTACCTTCCAAAAAAATTTTAAGGATTTCCTGGACTTCTGAGCGGGTCATCGCCATGGGGGTTCATTTCATTACTTACACTGACTGCGGACCTGACTGATTTGGTTTTGAAGATCTTTGATCTCTGCTTCTTTCTCGCCGACGATCGTCTTGACGATCCCGAGCTGTTCCCGGGCATCTCCCAGGCGCTCTTTTAAAACAGCCAGGTCATTGCCTTCCTCTTCCAAAGATTGTGTTTTTTCAGAAAGCTGCTGACGCATCTCTTGGATCTGTTCTTTCAGGCTGGCGATCTCCGGCGCATGGACGGACTGCGGATCCTTTTGCAAGGTTTGAATTTTCTGATTGGCAGCGACCAATTTTTCTTTAAGCTGAGCAATATCCTGGTCGCGCTGTTTTAACAGCCGTATCTTCTCCTCCAAGATGCTGGCCGCCGGTTCCGGGAGCGCGGCTTCCTGACCCGGTTCACCGATCTTAGGGACATACGCCAGCTGCATTTCAACCAGCTGATCCTTGGCCTGGGCTAACTCTGTTGCTTTTTCCTGATTCTCTTCTTTCAAATATTTGACCTGCGCGTTCAAACCCTTGACCGCGGCCTTATATTTCCCGCTTTGTTTCAATAGCCGATCCTGGGCATTAAAAGAATCGTCCAGCGAGACCGCCTTCACCAGATGGATCTGATCTTTGAGGTCTTTGAGCTCCCGGTCTTTGTGGGAAAGGACTTTATCTTTTTCATTCACCAATCGCTTATGTTTGTCGGTAAATTTCTCTAAAAAAACGATCTCTTCTTCTTGCAAAGCCGTCTGGGATTCCAGATCCTGCAAATGTTTCCGCACCTCGATATTTTCCTGTTGAAAGTTTTCCCGCGCATAGGCCAGCTTATGATTCAGATGATTGTATTGCTGTCTTTTCTTCTCGAGCAAAAGGCACAGCGTATGGCGCGCCTCCTCTGTATCAGAGAGATCCTGCGTTACCAGCGCCTTTTCTCTTTCGGAATCCGACCATTTATCCCGCAAAACCTTCACGTCCTGAGACAGCATCGCCGAACGCGTCACCGGGCTGGGCCGGCGGCCGTATAACCCATCCTGAAATCCCATTTTGCCCAAATAATCCATGGCCGTCTCGTTCTTGGGGTCCACCAGCAAAGCCTTGCTGAATTCATGCAGGGCGGACGGAAAATTTCCATCCTGATAATGTTTTTTGCCTTGATCAACTAAGAATTGAGTGGATTTGGCGAAGTCTGCGGCCTGGGCTTGAAAAACCCATAAGGCGGAGAAAATGAGGCCGGATAATATCCCGGTTGTTATACGAAATTTTTGCATAATGACCCTCCAACTTAACCTATAGAAACCAAAGAAATTATAACATCTGCCTCCCCCCTCTGCAAGGCCGTGGCCAAAAATTTCAAAGGCCGGTTATTAGCCCTTTTTCCCTCTGGGAGCGTGTCCCTGCCCCCAATTCAGGCGTGTCCCCGGCCTCTATAAACTTTTATTCCCCGCTTCGGGAAAGTGTGGTATAAATAGTAGCAAAAAATAGTGTGCTGTTTAAAAAATTTAACGGTTAAGGTTACGCTGCCCGTCTCGGCATTTGGCAAACGGGTTAGGGTTAAAGTCCCGCCGAACAACATTGCCTAAAAACGATACGGGTATCGTTACCATCGCCGAATATTTCTTAACAACTATTCTCACATTCTATGTCTACCGCTACCAGTTTTTCTCCCAGTCCGACCGACAACACCACCCCGATGCTCAAGCAGTATCACGCGATCAAGGCCAAGCACAAGGATTGCATCCTCTTTTTCCGCTTGGGGGATTTCTATGAAATGTTTTTTGAAGATGCCAAGGAAGCCTCCGGCATTCTGGATCTGGTTCTCACCTCCCGTGGCAGGGACGGTGCCGGCAAAATTCCCATGTGCGGTATTCCTTATCACGCGGCAGACGGCTATATCGCCAAACTGATCAAGGCCGGAAAAAAGATCGCCGTCTGCGAGCAGGTGGAAGACCCGGCCCTGGCCAAGGGCATTGTGCAGCGCGATGTGATTCGCACGATCACCTCCGGAACATTTTTGGATGAACATAGCGTTGAGCCGCGCTATCTCTGCTGCCTCAGTCCCAACGCCAAAACGATCGGCATCGCCTTTATTGATCCGGCGACCGGCACCATTCAGACCAACCAGCAGACCAACGCGCATCGCGTCCTGGAACTGCTGGCGAAGCTCCCCATTTATGAATGTGTTTTTCCGTCCAGTCAGGAAGATTTCATTAAAGAATTATTCAAACACCCGCTCTTGCGTTTCAAGAATATTGCCTTGAGCGCCCAGGAAGATTGGTGTTTTAATTCCGAGATCGCGCACAAATCGCTCTGCGAACACTTTGGACTGCACAACCTTAAGGGCTTCGGCATCGCCGAAATGACCGCCGCGATCGCCAGCACCGGCGCACTCTTGGAATATTTGAAACAGATGAACAAACAGCCGCTGCGCCATATCGACAAGATCAACCTTTACGCCGACGAGGATTATGCCTTTATTTCTCCGGCCGCGCAGCATGGCCTGGAATTGGAAAATTTATTAAAGACCATCGACGGCACTTTAACGCCGCTGGGAAAACGTAAACTGCGCTTTTGGCTTTTTCATCCTTTAAAAAGTCCAATGGCGATCTTGGAGCGCCAGGAAGCAGTGCGGCTGCTCAAGGATAACGCGCAAGTTCAGCAGGCGCTGAAGATCAATTTAAATCACACGCCGGATATCGAAAAAAACATTTCGCGATTGAGCTGCGGCTATTTAAGCCCGAAAGATATTTTGGCGATCCGCAACACGCTCGCGCGTCTGCCTCTATTGCAAAAGACCATTCAACCGCTCGTCGGCAAGAACCCGCTTTTTGACCTGGCAGATATCCCGGAATTGCGCACTTCGCTCGAGCGCGCCATTAATCCCGACATCCCTTTGGCCAATACCGAAGGCAAGGTGATCCAAAAAGGTTTCCATGCCGAGCTTGATGCCTTGCGCGATGTTCAGGAGAACGGGCATCAGTGGCTGCGCAAATTGCAGGAACAGGAGATCAAACGCACCGGCATTAATTCGCTGAAAGTCGGCTTCAATAAAGTTTTCGGTTATTACATCGAGATCACCAATGCCAATAAAGATCTTGTGCCGGCCGACTACATCCGCAAACAAACGCTGGTGAACGGCGAGCGCTACATCACTCCGCAGCTGAAAGAGTATGAAGAAAAGATCCTCACCGCCCAGGAAAAAGTCTTCAAGATCGAGCACGAGCTCCTGCTGCGTATTCAAAAAGAAATTTTGGACCATTCCATCGGGCTGCACAATTTTGCCCAGGCGCTCGCCACGCTCGACGCGCTGTACGCGCTGGCGGTTTTGGCGCAATCGCCCAAATATATCGCTCCTACGATCACCGCCGACACGGTTCTGGACATCAAGGACGGCCGCCACCCGGTGGTGGAACGGACCTCGATGGAGAATTTTGTCCCCAACGATACGATCCTCAACTGCGACGACAGCCATTTGATCATTTTGACAGGGCCGAACATGGCCGGAAAGTCCACCTACATCCGCCAAACCGCGCTCTTGGTGATCTTGGCGCAGATGGGCAGCTATATTCCAGCAGCGAGCGCGCACATCGGTGTCGTAGATAAAATTTTTACCCGCATCGGCGCACACGATGACATCAACCGCGGCCAGAGCACGTTCATGGTGGAGATGAGCGAGACCGCGGATATCGTCAACAACCTCACCCCGGCTAGTTTGGTGATCCTTGATGAGATCGGCCGCGGCACGAGCACCTTTGACGGCTTAAGCCTCGCCTGGGCGCTGGCGGAACATTTTCAGAAAAGCAAGGCGCGCACCCTCTTTGCCACTCACTACCATGAGCTGACGTCCCTGGCGGAACAATTTTCAGGCGTGAAGAATTACAACGTGGCGGTCAAGGAATGGAAAGACGAGATCATTTTCCTGCACAAGATCGTCCCCGGATCGACGGATGACAGCTACGGGATCTATGTGGCCAAACTCGCCGGTATCCCCAAGGATGTGATCAACCGCTCCAAGCAAATTTTGACCCAACTGGAACTGAACAGTAATTTGCGTACGAGTGTTTCGCCCAAAAAATCCGGCGAAGAGCAATTGTCGCTTTTTTCCAACGTGAATGATACAATCATGCAGGAAATCAAAACCACCATCGAATCCTTGGATTTGAATAACTTGACACCCGTTGAAGCCTTGAATAAAATGCAGGAAATGAAAGAAAGATTAAGTCACAAAGACACAAAGTCACACGGTCACATGTAACAACCTGTGACGTTGTGACTCTGTGACCTGGTGACGATATCATTATGTCCAAAGTTCATCTCCTCCCCGAAGATGTTATCAGTAAGATCGCCGCCGGCGAAGTGATCGAGCGCCCGGCTGCCGCGGTAAAAGAACTTTTGGAAAATTCGCTCGATGCCCAAGCCGACACCATCGAGATTCACCTCAGTGAAGCCGGCAAAACACTCATCCATATCAAAGACACCGGCAGCGGCATTGACAAA
>MHGP01000091.1 GCA_001805615.1 Omnitrophica WOR_2 bacterium RIFCSPHIGHO2_02_FULL_48_11 | reverse complement strand
TACCGACGCCTGGCGATGCAATTTGCCGATGGACAAATAGCCATTTCCACGATCAAAAATCGATACCAAATCTCTTTTGCCGAGCTTACTGCGCTTTTGAACATGCGGCCCGATAAGCTGAAGATTATTGATCTGACAGCAGCGCTGTACGGAGGGAATCTGCAAGGAAGAATTTGGTGCGACGTGTCCCGCTTTCCGGTCCGTATTACCGGCAATGCAACTTTAAGCGACCTTGAAGCAAACACCCTCGCGGAACTGCTGGTCTATTTTTCTAAGATTCACGGCAACCTCGATGGCAAACTCCAGGTCAAAAGCCACCCGGGTTTTGCTTTAACCGGCGATGTCCTCATCAATGACGGGCGCTTGGAAAATTTTGATTTTTTTAAATGGATGGCGGAAACATTCCACATCCCGTCCCTGACGAATGTCGCCTTTGCAACAACCGCGGCGCAGTTTTGGTTGAACGCCCAGGGCAACGGGTTGACCGATATCGAGATCAATTCTTTGGATGTGGGGCTCACCGGATATTTTAACGTGGATAAAAACAATTTGGTGGCCAGCAAATTATCACTGTCCTTAAGCCGTGCCGTCCTGCAGGAATCACCCAAATTCAACGCTATTTTAAGGATGTTCGAGGAAGATGTGCCGTCTTTGATCTTTGATTTCCAGCTCTCCGGCAATCAGGAGGCAATGAATTTTCAGTGGCTGCAGTCGGAGTTTAAGCAGCACATCGAGGACCGGATCCCGAATTTTGTGGAACGGATGATCGATCGTAAGATCAACGCTGTTTTAGAAGGAAAAACCGAAGAAGCACAACAACCAGCCCCGCAACAGCCTTAGCGCTTATTTCTTGCCTTTGGATTTATCGGTAATCAAATTGCCCGTCTCGTCATAATTTCTTACTTCGACCAAGGTATCTTTGTCGTACGTTTCTTCGCCCTCCAGAACACCGTTATCGCGGTAAAATTTGACGATCCCGTTCTGTTGGCCAAAATAGTAATTCCCCTCTTCCTTGACCTTACCGTTCTCATGATACCCCCGGTAAGGGCCATGCTGAATATTGTACTGAAAATTTCCTTCATAGGACACTCGGCCATTCGGAAAGTACTGCCGAACCGGGCCGTTCATTTCCCCCAAAGTATAAGTCATTTCGCTGACCGGCATTCCGTCCGGGGCAAACTGTTTTAACAAACCGTCGGCAATATCCAATTTATAAAATCCCTCTCCCTTGATGACGCCACCTTCGTAATAATCCTTGAACGGCCCTTCTTTAATATTGTCTTTATAAGTGATTTCATTCTGCAAATTACCGTTGGGATAATAAAACGTAAAAAGGCCGTTCCTCTTGTGATCGGTATAATTCCCTTCTTCGATCAACTGTCCGCTGTCATAATGGATCTTGGTGTAACCGTCTAATCGGTTGGCTTTATAATGCCGCTCAGTAGATAATTTTCCATCCGCAAAATAAACCCGCACCACGCCGTCTTTTTTGCCGTTTTTATAATTTTCTTCCAGGATGGGATCGCCGTTCGGACGAAATTTCTTTAAGGAAACCAGCTGCGCATTATCATAAACCTTCTCTTCTCGCAGCGTCCCCTCGTCATAATAGTTGCGGAAAGCCCCGTGCCGCAGACCATTCCGATAGACCTCATGCAATTTAAGCTTCCCATTGACTCCGTACGTTTTAAAATCGCCGTCGAGTTTATTATCTTTATAATTTTTCTCCGTAAGCAGCTGGCCGTTGGGATAATAGACCTTGGTGAGACCGTTTAATTTTCCCTGCTTATAATTTTCTTCGTAATGGACCTGACCGCCTTTATAACGGATAACGTGCAGGCCTTCGCGGGGAGGCGGGGGTTTTTTCTTCTCTTCTTCGTCAATCTGCCGAGTGCCGGCTCTATAAAGTTCGATCTTAGTGCCTTCCGCAATTGGAGACTTGGCCCAACCGGAAGACACCGCAGTTAAAGAAATGAAAATAAATAAAATGATGCTTCGCATTTTCTCACCTAACATAAGTATAAAATACCAATCCCTCTGCGACCACGAAAAAATCCGGCTAACGGGCATACGGCAACCGCTCCACGATCTTGACACTCCCCGACGGCATGGGATAACGGTCAAAATGGCGCCGGGCGACCCATTTGTGTGTTTCATCTGCTTTAGGGTATGACGCAAGTTCGCAGGACCAAACATGCAGGTTGGCTTTGAATTGAGTATAAAACTGTTGCACTTGAAATAAAAAATTGGCGGACCGGACTTCTGCATCCAATTCCTCTTTGACCTCGCGGTATAACGCCGCTTTGGCGCTTTCGCCTTTTTCGATCTTTCCGCCGGGAAATTCCCACAGATCCGCAAACAGCCCCTTAGAGGGACGGCGCTGAATAAAATACTTCCCGTCTTTCTTAATAAGGGCGATCACCGCCTCGACTTCTTTGATCACGCGTTTTTGGGAAGCCGGGATCAGCGACTGCCTTTCCTTCTTATAAGCCTGGCAGGTTGACTGAACCGGACAGATCAAACAGGCCGGTTCGCCGTTACGGCAAACCAAGGCCCCCAATTCCATCAGCGCCTGATTAAAAATATTATTCCCTTTTTGCGGCATGACCCGTTCTAAGAATTGTAAAATAACCGGATCCTGAGACGGGCCCGCATACCCGGCGACGGCCAATTGGCGCATCACCACCCGCCGGACATTAGCGTCGATGATCGGCTGGCGCTTATCAAAAGCAATGCTTAAGACCGCCCCCACGGTATACGGACCAAATCCGGGAAGTTTCTTAAGCTCCTTGGGGTCCTGCGGAATTTTCCCCTGATACTGCTCAACAATGATTTGGGCGGATTTATGAATATTTTTGGCCCGCGTATAATACCCCAAACCCTGCCAATTCTTTAAAATTTTCTGCAAAGGAGCCCGGGCCACATCCTGGACCGTCGGGAATTCTTTGATCCACTTCTCATAATAAGGGATAACGGCAGTGACCGTTGTCTGCTGCAGCATGATCTCTGAAATCCAAATTTTATAAGGGTCTTGGGTGCGACGCCACGGGAGGTCGCGGGAATGACGGCGATACCAGAGGTTGAGTTTTTTTGCAAAAATATTTTCGCTGTTCATCGGGAAATCATTTCCGCAAATAGGTCTGCGATCCCCTTGTGTTGCCCGACCGACGAAGTCATTTTGAACCGGACATGCGGGTAACGCTTTTTTGCGTCTTTGACAATCTGCGGGATATCCTGGTCGACATGCCGACCAGAGTTTAAAAAATTCAACAAAAGGACCACTTCGCTGGCCCCTTTTTTGATACACCGATCGATGCCTTGCGGGATACTCGGTCTCTCTAATTCTAAAAAAGCATACTCCAGTATTGAAATTTTACTTTTACGTTCTAAGCGTTTGACCAGGGCGGCGACCTCCTGCTTGGTTTTAGCTGATCGGCTGCCGTGGGAAATAAGCAAAATAGCTCGCATCTTAGAGCTCCACGACTCTTAAAGGTTGCGGCGAGTGTTCAATGGTCAAGGTCTGCCCAAAAGCAAAGGGCCAGCTGTTGCGCGAACCATCGACAAAGACCATCCCCTCCCGCATGAGCGACGTGACCCGGATCTTTTGCTGAGGCGGCAATACCCCTTTTTTAAGCCGGTAAACTTTTTTATTCCCCACATACAACTCCCGGCAGAGGTATTGAAAATTTTTGCTGGCCTCCGGCAGAGCTCTGCCTCCGGCGGAAAGGATCGCTCCGGTCGAACCGGCCGCGGTCGAGATCCAGACGCCTGAACTGCGCTGTTCTTCTTCGCTTCCGTTGATGGCCAAACAATAACGGCTCATGGCCGCGGGATTTCGATGCGCGATCAAGACATCATTAAGAACATTGACCCCGTGCAGTTCCGGCAGGCCGCTCAAACGCAGGCGATGAAACAATTTTATCTTATGACGATTTTTCATGATCCGTTTTATGACCTGCGGGAATATTTTTATATTGGCGGCACAAAATCTTCCTACGCTCGAATCCGGTGAAGAATTGACGCCGAGGATCAATTGCTGCTGAACATTACGCGCCGCCTCCAGGAAGGTCCCGTCGCCGCCCACCGTGAGCACTAAATCAAAATTCTTATAATTGACTTCTTGGCCGCGGCCGCTTTTTTGATACTTGAGACCCAGCGTCTTCAGGCAGTCTTCGACTCTTTGCAGCGTCAGATGGTGCTGGCCGTGAATAAGCCGCAGGCGCTGCATGCTTTCCGGCGGCAAAGAAGCCTCTTTGTGCCGCAGAGAACTTTTTTTATTCAAAAAATAATTCGTGTAGACACTTTTTTTGTACAGCAGCAGGACTTTTTTTATTTTATTCGTCATATCAGTTAAGTTGTAATTGAATTTTTTTCTGCATTTCCCGGTAAGACTCGAACACCGCATCCGCTTGCGCCAGATGTTCCCTCGGCAAGGATGTTTCTAAGGCCAGACAACGCAATCCCGCCGCCTTCGCCGAGCGAATTCCAAACGGCGCATTTTCGATGGCGAGCGCCCGTGGTGAGAGTACCTTAAGTTGCCGGATCACCTTAAGGTACGGTTCCGGGTGCGGCTTGCCGTTTCGCACGTCACTTCCCGTGACAATGATATCAAACAAATTATAAAGCGAATCCGGCAAAATGCGGTGCAGTTCATGACGCGAGGTCCCGGTGACCAAGGCCAGCTGAAACCCGCGCCGGTGCAGGTCCCTTAAGAAGCGACGCGCGCCGGGGATAAACCGCAGTCTGACAATTTTCTTAAATAATTCCTCTTTGCGTTTAAGGATCACTTTAGCTTTTTGCCGGGTAAATGATTTTTGGTAAACAGCAAAAATCTCCGCCACACTTTGAATGCCGCGCTGACCTTCCCGCGAATAAATATCATGCTGTGTCGCCGCGATGCCTTCTTGAGCCAGGACCGTTTTCCACGCCTTAAAATGGTCCGGCATGGTGTTCGTGATGACCCCGTCCATATCAAAAATAACGGCCTTGAGATTTAAATTTTTTTTAAGCATCAAGTGGTTTGCAAAATTTGAATGATATTCAGCTTAACTGCCGGAGACAAAGGGATACACGCCTTTCCATGCTTCGAAACCGCCTTGGATACTATAAGCTTCCTGAAAACCATTATGCTTAAAGAATTCCGCCGCTCCTTGGCGGCTGATGCCGTGATAGCAATAACAGATCAGCGGTTTTGTCTTAACGGCGGTCTTTAAAAATTCTTCCACATTTGCATCATTGATCGGCACGGCGCCTTTGATATGCGCTTCTTGATAAGTGTCGGCATCACGGATATCAACGATCGTGCATTCCCCCTGGTCGATAAACTCTTTGGCTTTATGGATATCGATCTGTTTAATCTCTCCCATAAAACAATCTCTCCGTTGAGATGCTGTCAGGAACCATACGAATTGACCGGCGGGCCGTCCTCTATTTCAGCCACTTTCCTACGTCATCGGAATATTGAGAAGGAATATTGTTGCGCTGCAAGATTTCTTGAGTAACTTTATCAATGCCGTTCGTATCCAGGATGATTTTAAGATTATTCTCCGTCTCAATCATGGTGTATTTATCCTTTGAATTATGCAGGATTGAGACCAGGTCCCTGAAGGCTTTTATCTCAACACCGTTCACTTTGGCAACAATTTCATTCTGATAATTATGATACCCCACGTTGATATTGTCCGGGAGGACTTGCGTCATGATGATCAATTCTTTCCGTTCCTTTTCGTTGAGGCGGCCGGTGCCCGCAAGATAATAAAGCACATCCAGCGGTGCCTGCTCCCACCATTTGGGGCCCCAAGCCTTTAGGAGGTCAATGCTCACCACGGTGAAGACCAGCCCTCCGTAAATATAATATTGGGGCTTGCTAAAAAATTTTGGCGGCAAAACCATCGGGACAAAAGGGGTCAGCGCAATCGTGACGGTCTTGACCTCGCCCTCGCGGACATACGTCACCTTGACCTCTTGCTGCAATTGTTTTTCGTTTATGATGTGGGCTAGTCCTAACCGCTCCGAATCACGGAATTGGAACGTGCCGTCAACGCCGATCGGGATTTTATCTAAATCCAAAATAACATCGCCGGCTTGCAGAACGCCGTACGAAGGGGACATCGGCATAACTTTGCTGATCAACACTCCGCCTTTTTGCTCATGAATTTTATAAAATTCCCGCAGCGTATGATTTTCCGTATTATTAACTTCGACTCCCAGGGCCGGAAACCCGTCATATTTTCCATCCTCCAAATCGTTTAAAAAATGCCGGATCACCGGCGGCGGGATCATGTAGCCGATGTTCTGACTTTCCGCCATGCCTTGCATGGCAATCCCCACCAGTTTCCCTCTCTGCAGGACCGGGCCGCCACTATTGCCGGGATTGACCGCCGCATCGATTTGCACGGTTAAAAGTTGTCGATTGCTTTGCACATACGGAGTGATCTCGATGCGCGAGACGACCCCCTCGGTGACCGACAGTTTATCGCCTCCCTCTGGATAACCTATGACCGTAACACTATCTTGAATTTTAGGCAAATCACCCAATTCCAAAGACGCTACCCCTTCAAAAAATTTAGGATCATCAACGGTCAATAAGGCCAGATCACAATCATACGCAATCGCCAAAACCCGGGCCGTGTATTTTTGCGGGTCAGATACTTTACGCAGCTGAATAAAGGTATGGTCGCTGATCACGTGCGCGTTGGTCAAAATGCGATTTCCGGACAGGATCGTTGCCGAACCGGTCATGCTCGTGCTGCCCAAAGACTGCCAAGGGCGATAATAATCCATGCTGTTGGAGGTGACATAAACCTTCAACACCGCGTCACGGACATCCGCCGCCGCTTGGGAATAAAAAAAAATCATTCCGACACCAAATAGTAAACACTTACATTTCTTCAGCACCTGATCCTCCTTCATCCTGCCTACCTGAGGTCGACCGACTGTGTCTCCAGAGAGCGAATTCTTTCATTTTTCTCTCTTAAAAGCTGATTTGTTTCGCTTAATTTATTTTTGTAAATCTCGACAATCCCGTCCAATTCAACGATCTTCTTATCCTGCGATTCCAGCATAACATTTGTCTCAACCAGTGTTTTGTTCTTATTCTGCAACTGGCCGATGAGTTCCTCGATCTTTTTACTCTTGGCCCTCATGCCGACTTCATATTGCGCCATTTTTTTCTCCTGCCCAGCCAATAAATTCTCCAGGGCGGACACCTTATCCTGATTGATCGACATCTGCTCCTTGAGATCATCATGCAACTCTACAAACTGCACCTTGAGATCCTCGATGCTTCTTTGATTGAGCGCGTAACTTTCTTGCGTTAAGGCCTGCATCTGAGCGACATCTTTTTGCAGCACTAAAATTTTTTCATCCTTTTCCTGAATGATCCGCTGGACCAAGCCCAGCCTCTCCTCGGCTTCTTTTAAAGAATTTTCCAAAAACTTAAAATCTTCTTTTTGTTCGGTTAAAAAAGAATCTTTCTCCATGAGCTCTAACGTTTTCCCCGCCAGCTGACCGGTCAATGCCGAAACTTTCTGCTGCGGCTTGACAAGCGGGGGCAAATTTTCAGAAGATTCCGCCAGAACCCGCTGCTGCATTTTCTTTAATAAACCGCTTTCTTTCTGCAAGGCCAACACGCCCTTGATGAGCTGATTTTTTTTCTGTGTTAAAAAATTCCGCAAATGGTCAATCGCCTTGTCCGGCGATCCCATCCCGGACAATTCTTCGGCAGCTGTTTTCGGAAATGGCAACGGCCCTGCTTCGTCCGGCAAAGCGGCTGACGCGGGATCTTGGCTTAGCCCTTGTTTCAATTTTTCATTGTTCTGTTTTAAAATTCTCCGGCGATCTTCTAAAAGATCGATGTATTCACAAAGCTCATTGATGTGCGTCACGCGGATATGATATTTACTGTTCTCATTTTCTTTCCGCGCACCAAAAACTTTAAAATATTCCCGTGCCGCAGTGTCGGCGGGATTTTGCAGCAAGACCTGGCTGCGCTGTTTGAGTTCTGCTTGGCAGGTCAAATCGCACGCGTAAGCAAAGGAAAAACAAACGAGTGAACAAAGTAAGGATATGCCTGAGGAAAGATAGAATCGACGAATCATAAGAATTCCAGGCGGCTACAAGGCAGCAGCCGTATCCACATTAAGAAGAATTGAATCGGACAAAATTTCTTCCTCATCACCCTGATACCATTTGCCGATCACCACCACCGATAACGGACCGTTCTGGTCTTTAGGGACCGTAACATCGTAATGATAAACTATTTTATCGTCGCGCAGAACATAAGACGGGATCACGACAAATATCGCCTCCGGCGAAAGTGTTTTCTCGGGGACCCCCACTTCCACATGAACAGTTTCTCCTGGAGCAACCGAGACACCGTTCAGCGGGCTGAGGATTTTAAGCGGTCCCACCGGTTCCTTGACAATTTCTTCTTCAGACAGCGCGGCGTCTTTGCCCGGCAGAAGCATCGCTTCCCTGCCTTCCACTTTTCTCACCGAAATTTTGACCACGATACTTTCCGGGATATTGATATTGGTGGCATTGACAAAAAGAAATAAGGAACGGCTTTCCGGGATCGGCGCCTCAAAAAACACTGTTTCTTCCACCTGCTGGCCGGGATAAACACTGGGAAAATTCGCCGGATAAACAGCCGTGGGAGCAGTGTACCCGGCCGGTTGAGGTAATAACCGGTATTGGTTACCGTACTCATCATTCAGCATGAATAAAAAAGGATTATCTAAATTGATTTTTTTGGTCGGATTGTCATTGATAAAACGATACCGGATGGCTAACGCGGGGACCGCTGACGCGAGCCCGCTCCCCTTGGACCCAAAACTGCCGGGGGGTTGGCTTTCTGAAGCTCCTGAAATAATTTCGGCATGATCAACGCTAAAAACTAAACCATTATCCTCATACTCTTCAGCAATCAGAACGTCATATGCTTCGGGAAGAAATTCCAGGGACGCTGCCGCTTTGCTCTCGGCCGTTCTAAAACTATAAAATACTAATAATACTAATATAAGAAATGATACTGCTCTTTTTCCCACACAGACTCTCCCCAAAAAAAATATCAAAATGATGAATTATTATAACATAGGGATTAAGAGAATCAACAACGCTTGTGGTTTTTCGGGAAGAGGAAAAATCATTTTAGCAGAAAGAATTTGGAAAGGATAACGTCGGGACTAGGATTGGGAAGTGGCTGTATTTTTCTCGATACAATCGACCAACTCGGCCACGGTCGTTGGCTTGGCAATAAAAATATGCCCGCCGATCATTCCCTCCTGGGATTGAACTTCGTCTTTAGTGACGGTCGCGGTCAAAATAACAATGGGAATGCTGCGGGTCACAGGGTTGCTGCGCAGCTCGCAGAGCACGTCCGGCCCCTCCATCTCAGGCATGATCACATCCAGAAAAATGATATCCGGCCGCAGCTGCAAAGCGGTTAAGGCAGCCCTATCCGCGTTATTTTCAACGCAGACTTCATAAGGGCCCATTTCTTCCAGGGTGAGTTTAAAGACCTGCGTGAAATTCTGATCATCATCGATTATAAGGATCCTATAATGCGACACGTCTTGTTCCGCCTTTCTTTAAACTTTAAGAGATAATATTGCCTTCACGCCGCCTTGCGGACGGTTGGAAACCGACAGCTTACCTTGATGCATTTGCGCAATATTACGCGCCACCGCTAATCCCAATCCAACGCCTCCTACGGCACGTTTTGTCGTAAAAAAAGGATCAAAAATCTTATTTAAATTTTCTTCCGGGATCCCGCATCCCGCATCCTCAACCTCAACGACCGCGACCTTTGTCCCTGCCGGAAAATCCTTGTTTTTCTCATCACTGACCTGCAAAGACGTCTTGATCTTTAATTCCCCGCCCTGCGACATGGCCTGAACAGCATTAAGAAATAAATTAACCAAGACCTGCTCGACACGGTTGCGATCCAACGTCGCCAAAAGACTGGGTGACGCAAATTCTTTGACCAGCTTGATCTTCTGCTTGGTAATTTGGTAACTTATAAGCTCGATGGCTTTTTCAATGATCACGTTGATATTCTCTTCTTTTTTATTGAGCCGTGAAAGGCTCGCAAAATCCAACAAATCCGTGATAATCTCATTCGCGCGATTGGCCGACTCACGCAGGCTCTTTAAAGTGAGCGAAATTTTTTCATCATTATAATTCAACTTCTCCGAAAGGTATGTCACTCCGAACAAAATCGTTGCCAAAGGGTTCTTGACTTCGTGCGCCACACCACTTGCCAACCGGCCCACCACGTTCATTTTTTCGGCCTGGATCAGCTGGGACTGGGTTTCCTGCAACCGTTCATAGGCTTCCTGCAGCTCCAGTTCAAACCGTTTACGCTCCCGGGCATAATAAATCGCCTTATTGACACCGTAGGCCTGATATTTCCCCTTCACAATAAAATCTTGCGCGCCCATCCCCATCGTCTTGAGGCCCACATCATCTTCGTACGCTCCGGTATTGACCACGATCGCCGCTTTAGGGAATCTTTCATTCAGCTCTGTCAGGGTCGTCATGCCTTCGCTGTCCGGCAAATTCAGATCCAAAACAACCACATCAACACCGTTTTTTTCCAGGATCTCACAGGCTGTCTTAAAAGATCCCGCCGTCTTAATGCGATGATGATTTTCCGATGATTCGGAAATCATTTTCTCGAGGACCTTCCGATCAACGACATTGTCCTCGACGACAAGAATGGTCAGCGGATTGCCAAAGATCGGCTTTTGTGTATTCTGCATATGGTCTCCAAAATACAAAAAGCCACATTGCTTAGATTTTACTAAGCACCGTGGCTTTGTGATATTTTTCTATTTGTAAACACAAGATAGGCTGAATAAGCACTATTTTACTTATTCCTTTCGCTCCCCCTTTGAATATCTTAAAAGAGCCGGGCCTATCCTGCAACAGGTATCTTTTATTATTTGGTACTAAAAGTGTATACTATGATTTTGGGTTTGTCAACCCGCCACGATTTTTACCGGAATTTCCGCCTAATTTCTTCTTTCATTAAGTAATAAATAAAACCACAGCTGACCAACAGCCATATAAATAACGTGTCTACAGTCGTCAGGAAAATCAAGGCGGCTAAGGGAACGACCAGCATGGCTGCCAGCCGTGCCCAAGGCCGCAACGTAATCAATCCCACCCCAGCGCTGTATAAAAAGAACGGCAGCGCAAAATATTTCACAAATCCTTGAAAAGAATAAAGATCCTTCACAGCAACCGAGCCAAAACCGTATCGGCTGATGGATTCGATGATCTGAGCCAGGATAATAAGAATGCTCAAGGCCCCCCACAGAACCATCAGGCTGCCCACAACTGTTACTCCTAGAGGTCGTTTAGCCATGGAAAGATTAAAATCCGTTTAAGGCATTTACCAATTTCTGGATATCTTCCGGAGTATTATAAATATGCGGCGCCGCGCGCAGGTTCCCTTTCCATAAGGCGAGATAGATCCCCTCGGCCGCGAGAGCCTGAAAAATATCTTTATTCCGTCGCCGGTCTTTGTGTGAAAAAACAACCAGCAGGGACCGTTCTTCCCTTTTTTCGGAGCTTATAAAATCATATTTCGCGCGGTCCAACCCGGCGACGATCCCCTCGGCCAACGCATTATTATGCGCATAAATTTGATCAATGCCGATGCTTAATAAATATTCTATCGACGCGGTGAGCGGCCGAAAATTAAAAAAATTGGCCGTGCCGAAAACATCATACTGCCGGGCCCCGCACTTCTCCGGCAATTTCAACTCTGCCTCGCTTTGCAAAACCTCCGCTGACAGAACATTCACCCAGAACTCTTGATTGTATTCCAGCCGGTCCAACAGTTCCGGCCGCAGCCAGCAAAACCCGGTTCCGTACGGGCCGCACAACCATTTAAAGCCGGCGGTTGTCATGCCGTCCACCGGCAGCTGTGCGAGATCGATCGGCATCGTGCCCATGGACTGCGAAAAATTCACAATAAAAATTATTTTTTCCCGCCGGCAAATTTCTCCGATTTTCTGAATATCAATAACCCGCCCAGTAAAGGTATGCACGTGCGGAAGACAAACCACCCGGGTCGTCGGCAGAATATTTTGCGCGACCTCCTCAGGGCTCAAGACATGATCTTTGGGTTTGATCTGACGCACTTCGACCCCTTTGGACTTTAATCCTAACCAGGGCAGGATATCCACCGGGAAGTCATTCTGCATCAGCAAAACATCATCACCTTTCTTCAAAGGAAGCCCGTTGGCAAAAAGATGAATGCCGTACGTGGCGCTGTTGCCTAAGATGACCTCCTCTGCCGGAATATTGATCAATCGCCCGATAGCTCTTTTGAGCTGCTGCGGCACCTCGGCAAACCGTTTATGCGTCAGCTGGTACGGTTTCACCTTCCACACCGTGGCCTCTTCGAGAGCCTGGACGGCGGCGCGGGGCAACGGGCCTTCGCTGGCACAATTGAGCCACACCTTGCCGTCAAAAGGGCCAAATTGATTTTTATACTGATCCATCAACTCATCCTTGTATTTTAAAATAAATTATAACATACAAAAAAATTGAAACGGCCACCTTTTCTTATAGAATGATTTCATGAACTATTTTAAAAATTTGCGCTTCGACCAGCTGCGCATTGCCTTTTATATCCTTTTGCTGGCGATATTTTATCAATTTACCCAGTTCGACATCTATGAAGTGACCGCTTACTGCAGCTGTAAAATATGCATCAATAAATTGGAGTTCCGCGATGGAAAATTTGCCAGTAATGAGAATGTTTACTTCGGCGGGGCGGCCGCCCGCCGCGGGATTCCTTTCGGCACAAGAATCAAACTCCTCCCGCTTAATCCTCGGGATCAGTCAGCGGTTAAGAATATTTTTCAAGGCAGGACGGATTTTGTGATCGAGGACCGCGGATTTCTCATCCGAGGCAATAAGATCGATATTTATATTCCCAAATGGCTGGGGGGCCATAAAGCTGCCCAGAAATGGGGTATACGGCGTATGCGAATTTTGTTTAACCGGTCTTAAAAAATTGCTCAGCGCTATTCCACGCTGATGATCTTGACCTCAAAGGTGAGGTCCTGCCCGGCCAAGGGATGGTTCAGATTGACGAAAACCGTATCCTCCCCTACTTTCCAAATCGTCCCAGGCAATTGTGACCCGTTTTCCATCTGAAACCGGAAGACCTGTCCTTCCTTGGGTT
>MHGP01000090.1:1302-14088 GCA_001805615.1 Omnitrophica WOR_2 bacterium RIFCSPHIGHO2_02_FULL_48_11 | reverse complement strand
CTTCCATTTTCGGCAGCTGGCCGGTCCCGGTCATCGAGGCGCGGTTGACCAAGAACGGCGGAAAGACTTCCGTGTAGCCGTGTTCCCGGACATGCAAATCCAGCATAAAATTATAAAGGGCCCGTTCCAATTGAGCCCCGGCGCGTTTATAAAGAATAAAATTGGAACCGCTGATCTTGGACGCGCGTTTAAAATCAATGATGTCTAACCCTTCGGCAAGATCGATATGCGATTTTAGCTTGAAAGAAAACTTTCTGGGTTCTCCCCAGCTGCGGACGGTTTTATTCTTATCGGCCCCGCCGACCGGTACCGAGGCATGCGGGAGATTGGGGATGGTTAAAACTGCGTGATCGAGCTGCGACTCGATGTCCTTGATCTGCGGCTCGAGCGCATCGATGCTTTGGGCGATACTTTTCATCGCGGCGATCTTCGGCTTGGGGTCCTTTTTCTCCTTGAGAAGCCGGGAAATTTCATCATTGGCCTGATTCTTCTGACTGCGCAGGTCATCCAACTTGACCGAGATGTCCCGTCGCTGTTGGTCGAGGCACAGCAACCCGTCCAGGTCCACCGTAGCCCGCTTGGCGGACAGGCCTTTTTTAGCGACTTCCAGATTTTCGCGAAGCAATTTTAGATCTAACATGCCAGTTATTATAAAGGTATCTCCCCAATTGTCAATTATTTGAGCGGGGAATCATTTTGACTTGAATCTTCAGGCCCATCACTTTCATGGTAAAAGAGAGCGGCACATGCCATTCCCCCTGCTTTAGCAAATACACCTCGACCGGATTAACCCGCAGGGCGCGGTATTCCTGGTTTACCTTAAGGATCTTTGCAGTTAAACGGACCACTTCCGTATCCTGCCCGGCGACGTTTATGACTTTGAACTCTTTAGCCCGGCCGATCACTAAATAAACCCGCGGGTTGATATTAAGCGTCTCCTTGATCATTCTCTGCTTGTGATAATCCTGGCGCATGAGCCAGAAGACCGCGGCGACCGGATCTTTCGTGTCAGCTTCGATGTCTATCTTTTGGTCCTTGCGCACCATGAACAACTCGTCATGGTGGTATTCCATCACCCGCCCTTTCTTCCCCTTCTGTCTGGCCCACGGCGTCGTCTGTTCAAAACTGTACGGTAGTCCGGATCCCCGGTCGATGCGGGAGATAAAATCCACCCCGATCTGCCCGCGCGACAGTGTATTTAAAAAATCCCAGGGGCGTATCGCGGCATGCACCAGATAACCGGGACGGCCGGAGGCACCGGGCTCCTCAGCAACATCAAATGTAAAATACCCCAGCGGGATATTACATAGAGAAAGACGGTATTTAAATTCCTGCAGGATACTGTCGGCAAAATAACTCTCGCGGTTTATCTTTACCAAGCGCGGCACATCATAAGAGACCGGCAAAAAACTTAACAGCGCACCGATCCCTAAGAGGGCCCAGATAATAAATGAAATATTTTTTTTCTTCACAAAATTTTTCATAAACTTTCCCAGGCATCAATAAGCAATTTTGCCTCACGCAGCGAACGGACCCTGACAAAGGCTCGGTTTAAGTCTTCTTCGGCCAACGGAGCAATAACGTATTCCTCCCCTTCCGGGATGATCTTAAAACTTTTATATTCGATTTCTTCTTGTTTAAGGGGACGGTTGAGCGAAGCAGCAAAACGTTTTAATGGAACAACCGCATCGATCGCTTTTTTTATTTTATGTTTTGTATCAGCCGTAAAAATATGGCTGTACTGCTTGCGCCGGAGTTTCCCCAGATGAAAGCCTCCCTCTTCGCGCGGCCAGGCAAAGTAAGAATTACGAAACCAGTGGATGACAAACCCGCGGTAAGTTTCTATTTCTGATCCCGGACTGAGACGCCGGCGCGAACCAATTCCCGCGCTGGAAGTTTTAAGAAAACTCACAAACTGGTCCCCCAGCAGATTGGAAAGCCTGCTCTTCGAAGGAAGGGCAGCCACGATCTCATCGGCCGAAACAAACAAAAAAGCCTCTTCCAACAAAGCCCGGCTCTTGGCCTTATTTCCCGATGATGACTCCAGGTACGCCGACAGCGCCAGCCCGACAGCGTAATCCTCAGCTTCGGTCTGGATCATATTATTAATGTAATTGATCTTGGGATCGCCGTCGTAAGATCTTAAAATGATTTGCTCCGCCGTGTCCGAAAGAAAAGCTGAAAAAAACTTTTTTCCAAAAATACTTTTAAGCAACGGATCTTCCAAGAACTGCAATAAAAACGGTTTCAACCGCTGTGCCTCCTGCAGCGCCGCCCGGGCCTGGCGCTCATCCCCGCGCTTTAGAAATTCCAACCCTTGGTAAAAATACTGATAAAAAGGCTCTATATTCTTTTTATTCGCATCCAGCACCGTGACCGCATTGACAGAATAGGTCGTCAAAGAGGCCGGACATTCTGCCCGGGTCAATATCCGGGACGCCGGCCAAGCCGTCAGATAAGACAGCGTCTGGCGAAAAGGACTGGAATAATCAAAAGGATAAAAACTTAAAAACCCTCTTCGCCAACCCGTGGCATAAGGGATCTCTTGTACGCCTGAGACACAGATCATTTCACTGTCCTTAAGATTTTTTGTTTGCACATCCCGCTTGATCAGATGCGCGATCTTGATGTAATCATAGCTCCAGTGATAATCCACAAGTGTTGTCCTAAACAGCCGCAGCTTGACGGCAAAGAGATTCCCCGCGATAAGAAAAAAAACAAGAACATAAAAACATATCATCCATGCCTTGACCCATCGCTGGGGAAGCTGCCGAGGCAGGAATTCCATAAAAAATAAAGTAAAGACAACCGCCAAAACCGGAGAGATAAAAATAAAATACCGGGAATAGATCAATTCCTGCCGGCTGCCTAAATACGGGATCAAAAAAATATACCAGGCAACGAAAATAATAAGGTTCCGGTTGTGCCGCATGGTGGTAAAAATAAAAAACCCCAATAAAATAGTAAGCAGCACGATCTCGGCAGCCGTAACGCCGTTGATCGCCGGAAAATAAATAGGGTGCCAGCGCAGGAGGATATCTTCAGATAAAGCAGATTCTAAAGGATTTAAAAATAAATGCAGGCTCAAAAATAAAAAACGCACCGACACCAGAAAAAATACGATCGGCAGCCACGAGAGCAACCCGGCCGCCCTTTGACTTCCCTTTCGCACCGGCACGAACTGTAACCCCAGACGAAAAAGAAAAAGCACCCCCACGCAAACCGCACTGCCGCAGATAGCCGTCAATAAATCCTGCTTTCCTTCCAACAATTCATACAGCGGTTCCAGGGCGGATTTTAAAACCGCCTGCTTGCCGGCGATCATGGCTCCGACTGGATAAAGGCAAAAGATAATGAACAAAGGCAGCCAACGGCTGTATTTCTTTAAAATTTCCTTGCGGTCCTTGCTGCAAAAGAATATATGCACCAGGATCATAAAAGGCACGATCAGAATGGATAATCTTGAAAAAGAGGCCAGGAGAGAAACGCCCAGCGCCCATCCGTACAGCCGTTGATATGCTTTCCCCTGACCGGCGCGCTCTTCGACTCGAAAATACAAATCCAGGATGATCAGGATAAGAAATATCGCAAGCAAATGATGCGCCGCCAAAGGCCAGACATAAACATGCAGCTGACCGTAAAATGTCATAAAGATCAAAGCGGCAGCAAAACTCGCATCATAGGAAAGCCGGAGCCGCTGGACCAAAACACGGAATAAGAGCAGCGAATTCAGCAAATGCAGGAACAAGGAGGTCAAAACAAAATATTTTAAATGCGGACCAAAAATGAAATTCAAAAAATAAAAATACACGCCGTCCACCAGGGTCATTTCGTAACCATGAAAAATGCCCCATATTTCAACCCAACTGTGGTGTTTGGCAATGGCCAAATGCAGCGGCACGAACCACAACATATCATCTTCAAGATACGTGTGATGGGTCCGCTGAAAAACAGAAGCGATCAGAAAGATAAAAGAAAGACCGGTGATCAAATAATAAAATAAGGAAGGAAAGATTTTCGGCAGAGGATTTTCGAGGCTGAGGATTATTTTACGGAGGAATGGCATAACCGGTACAAAATTTTTCAGGAGACCGTGCCGCTTAACGAAGATTTTCTTCCTGAAATATGATCGCTACTTGTGCGAGGAGGGTTTTGGCGCTGACGGGTTTTACCAAGAACTGTTCTGCTCCCAGATCATAATACCGGATAATATTCCCGGGCGTATCGGAACCGGTCAAAAAAATGATCGGGATGCTTTTTGTTTTTTCGTCGCTGCGCAGTTGTTTGCCTACTTCTATACCGTTAAGCCCCGGCATCACATAGTCCAAAAGGATCAAATCCAGCGGCTTCTCCCGGGCGATGCGCAGTCCTGCTTCGCCGTCCTCGGCGCACAAGACCGTGTACCCTCTTTTTTTAAGGATCCCTTCGGCCGTACGGCGATCGACCTGTCCGTCATCAATGACCAAGATGGTCTTACCGGGTCCCGGAGAAGAAGATTTATTAAAAAATCCCGTGATTTTATTCCACATGTTTTATCCTTTGCAAAATCGTGTTATTGTAACGCGATTCTCCGGCAATAGCAAATGCAATTCGCGAAGAATTCGCGAAGAATACCATCAACCCATTCGACTGTCCCCGGATTAAAGCCCGGGGACTGCTCAGGGTTGTGGTTCGACTCACGCTCACCATCCCGAGCGAAAAACGAGGGAACACTGAGCGGCCCAATCTTACCACGCCAGACCGCCGAAGTGTCAATGTCTCTGCCAAAAAACAACCGTTAAACTGCTCCGCTCCACAACCGCCTCAAGCCGTGATTTAACCAGCGTGGTTTGATCCACTCCTGTGACCGTTACCCGCAGAAACTGTGCCACCTTGGTCCGGTTATTCGACATCGTCAAAAAAATCGCCTGTTCGGTGGCCACCAATCCTAAGTCATTCATCTCCACACTGCGGTCATCACCGGTCCCGTCCTTGCCGTCATTGCCCGCGCGCAAGCGCAGCATTTTTCTCGCCAAGTTATCCGCATCGCCTATGTCGGCCCCGGCCAAAGGGGCTGTCCCCCGGGCCACGGCCCGCAAAACCACCTCGGAGGCAGTTTCAAAATTGATCTGCATACTTCCTGATTTAGGAAATACCGTTATATAATTTTTAATTTTATTAAAAATCTCCGGCGTGACCCCCCGAACCAGCAACAATTCCTGAACATGATCAAAAAGGCTGTTCTTAACATGGAACGACGCCGCCAACCCCATGTAATAATCATCTTCGGCGCCCCAGGGCTTGTTGGTCACTTCATTATCCGTGTCTTGCCAGTCCGCCACCGCCGCGGCGATGGTCTCAGCCAGACGGTCCTCAACATCGAGAAGCGTCAAAAGATGATAAAAAATTTTATAATTCTGCACATTGATCGCGTTCAGATTAAGCCGCCGCTCCTCATCCTGCAGTCCATAAAGTATATTTTTTGTGCCGGCGGATTTATAAGCCACCTCAAAATATCCGGCGCCCAAAGGGATTTTTTTAAAAAGATCTTCCGGAGACTGGTTTTTCTCCAACCGGATGCCGCACTCGTAAAGCGTATCATAAGCTTTTGCTTCAGGATCTTCCGTGTCGCGGCGGATCTGCTCGATCGTATAAACCAATCCTCCCCAGGCAAGGTATTTTGACCGGAATTTTCCGATGCGGTTCTTGGTCAGAGCGAGATCGATGCTGGTCTTGCGTCCTAAGCCCACGACCAAAACAGTCAGGATCACCAAGACCCACAAAACGATCATCAAGATGACACCGGACGTATTCGGGGATAAGGATTTTAGCCGCGGGTGTTTCATGGCGTTTTTCCCCAGGACCCCGTAGGGATAAAAACATCCCGCACCAGCAATAACGGCTCCGGTTTTTTCCCCGGGCTCAACAAAGTCATTTCGATCCGCACACCGCCGGGTATGAACTTCTCTCCCCAGGAACTTTTCCAGACGATCTTCGCCGCCTCACCTTCCCCCTCGAGATAGGCATAGGAAAATTTAAGGCTCCCCTCCTGCACCCGGCCGCTCAATATTTCCGCGTTTCCTTGACGATCTTTCGCGCCGGCGCTATATTCGGCAAATGTTTTTTCTATCCGCAACAAATTCACGACCCGCGCCTGCCGCTCTTCTTTATTCACATCTACTTTAACGTTCTTCTTGGTGCGCTGTCCGATGATTACCTTATGCACATTTTGGGTTTCAACACCCTGCAGAGAATAGCGCACCGCCCTTAATCCTTCCTCGGTCGGGACAAACAACTCCATAGAGTTTTCCGTTCCTACGAAGGCGGTCTTGTCCGGATCAGAAATACTGAAATCGAAAGGCGTCATGTTCTCCAGATCTTCGGTGATCTTGTCCAAAGACCAATTCGCTTCGCGCTGCATGCGGCTGATCACCTCCGCCTGTTCATCCAATCGGACCGCTCCGAAGAAGGTGCTGTAAACCCCTCCCATGACGACCGCAAAGATCAGCAGCCCCAACAGCAGTTCCAGCAGAGTCAGGCCGCGGCGGCCGGAAAAATATTTTGCCGAACGTATGAAATTATTGTTGTCGCAGAGGATCATCGGGCATTTCCAAAAGATACGTGGTCAACGAAATATTTCTTTCCTTGCTGCCGGACCCCCAGAAGACCTGCAGGACGATGGTGTTTCTTTTCTCTTCGGCGGAAGCCGGGGAAACTTTTTTGACATCCAGCCGGTAGCGGTATCCGTCATAAGGCTTGGAGAAATTCTTGGTCTCTTCTAAAGGGGCTTTGATAAAACCTTTGCGCAGAAGATCGAACATTTTATTTTCGCTTAAAGCGACGGCCGTGGAATAATCTTTGGTGAGGCTGACCGTCCGCAAACTGGAGGTGAGCGCCTGAATGATATACACCAAACCTACTGAGAGGATCACAATGGTCAAGAGCGCTTCAACGAGGATGGAGCCGCTCTTGCTGTGGCGGGAAAAAATCATGTTCAAATGACCTTGAACGTTTCGAGGAACCGGTCAAAATTATTTTGGGTTCTCTTAAAATAAAATCCCTCGGCAGCCTCGTAACGGATGCGGTAGATCCAATCTTTCTCGATCAATCCGCAATGCACGCCCCTCACCTTGAGCCCGCTTTCCGTGACGGTATAGACATACTCGATCTCAAATCCCGGCCGGCCGTCGATCACCCGGGGCTGATTGGAAATGACCTGAAATTTATCGGACTGGGGGCTGGAGCGCAGGTTGTCAATTTCCACCTCGGCAATTTCCTGCGGGGTCATGCCTTCGGAAAAAACCTTTTTGGTGTTTTCCAACCCTTTATTGAACTTGATGCGCCCGGCGGCAACGCTGTTTAGGGCCATGCCGTCCTTGGTCATAAAAAAATATTCTCCCCAGTTATACCGCATCCAGTCGGCCGGCAGCTCGGCGGAGAAACCGCGCCCCTTTTCCTGATAGACCTTCTGCGTCAGCTGGGTCCATTTGGAAAGCCCGGCACAGCCGCTCACGGCAAAAAGAGCGAGCAAAAATCCGATCGTATAAATTTTTTTCATAAGCATTTTAAGAGTTCAAGAATTGTTCAATATAACCGCGGTCCCCGGCGCCGGGAGCGAGCTCTAAATATTTCCGGTAATTTTCCTTCGCCTCATTTGGGACGCCTTGTTTTTCCAAAACCTGCGCCTTCCCTTTGTACGCCGGCGCATATCCGACATTTAACGCGATCGCCTTGTTGTAGGCCTCCAGCGATGTCAGATAATCCTCTTTTTTATCGCGGACTTTCTCCTGCTTCGGATGATCCTGCCGCTGGCGGAACAATTCTCCCCGATAAAAATATCCCTGCGGGTCAGCCGCGTTTTTGCCGATAAACTTTTGAATATTGCGTTCCCCTGTCTTAAACAAACCGCTTTGCAGGCACAGCCGGGCATTATCCAAAACCAGTTGATTCGTTAAACGGTCAAACTCTGCGGAATCCATTTTTGTCCCGGAATGACCGGCATAATCTTTTTCAATAATGGTCTCATAATTTTTTATCCGGCTGATCACGTGCGGATGCGACGAAAAAAACAACGGCTCCTTCCCCTCTTCTTCTTGAATGAATTCTTTAAGATGAACGAACAACTGCGGGGCTTCCTTGGCAGCGTAGCCGCTTTGCACCATCATCTTTAACCCTTCATTGTCGGCCTCATACTCTAACTGCTGCGAATACCCGGCCACCGAAGAAAGCACTGTCATCCGGGTAAAGACCGAGCCGAGCGCGCCACCGGCAACCGCGGCCGGCATCACTGCCACCGACAAAAAAGCGCTTTTATTGACCGCCGAACGGAATTTTTTGAGCGCATGGCGGTTGATGGCATGGACCATTTCATGCGACAAAAGCGCTGCCAGCTGGGCCTCATTATCCATCGCGGCGAGCATGCCGGTATTGAGATAAATCCGGTTGTTCGCGTACGTAACGGCATTGAGCGAGGTATCGCTTAAAATTTTAACGCTTATTTTGACCCCCGAGGCCTTGATCTCGTCGGAAAGCAGGCTGTCGGTCAAACGGTTCACGTATTCTTCCAATTCTTTATTTTGATAAATATATCCGCTCTCATCCAAAAGCTCAGTGACTTTATCCATTTCCTTGGCGATATTCTGTTCATCGTCTTCCGCCCGGTAGGCGGAATCCCCTACTTTCGCGACATTGAGCGTCGCGCATCCGGCACAAATAAAAAATATCGCCCCACACGCCGTAGTTTTGAGAAAGATCATTGTTTTTTGTTGATAAGATCGCGCGTTAACCATTCGATGAGTTTATCCATATGCTTCTCGGTACGAAAACTGTATTCTGTTTGCGGTTGAGACGTCTTAAACCAAATGACGTCTCCGGTTTTTCCATCCACCAAGCCCAGCATCAGCGCGCTGGGATTGGTCGGCAAGATCGTCACTCCAGTCGCGGCTCCCACCACCAGATTCCACCACCACAAAGCGACCCGTCCGGCAGTGGCCTCATGGTCAAAACCATAAATAAATAAAAACGCATCTGCCCCGCACACACTCGCCAATTCTGCCACGTCCGGCCCGAGCGTGTAATCAAAATTTTTGACCTTGGTTTGAAAAATATTTTCCCCGGGATAAGAATGCAACAGAGCGCTGATGGCAACCGCGTTATAAAGGGCCCGGTGAGTATTCCACAGTTCCTTATGATTTGTTTTTAACCAATCTTCTTCGACAAATTTAATATTAAAACCAAAACGCTCTGCCAGATGCGTTTCTAAACTTTTTTTGATGAATCGTTTGGATTGGGTGCTCCATTCGTCCATCAATTCCCGCACGTTGCCGGCGGTCAATTTATAGACCTCCACATCCGGCGGCATGACCGCGATCGTCTTAACACGGTTGATGGTCTGATCGTAACCGGGGGCTTTGCGTAAAGTCGAGGTACAGCCGGACAAAAACGCGCCGAGGATGATTACAATAAGGAAGGCGGCCTGCCGTACAGGCCGGGCAACAGCTTGTTGAGGATCTTTCTGAAGTGTTGAAGAGGCGCTCATTCTCTATCTATATCTATGACAATATCATCCACCGGCTTTTTTTGATTAGGGATGTCATCTTCCCATTCTTCCGGCGACTTGGCGGCCTTGATGCGGACTTCAATTTCCCGCCGCAGATCGCCGTCTTTGGCCTCATGATAACCCTTAATAGAAAGTTCGCGCAGAGCGCAGCGGCTGCCGTCGCTCAGAACAACAAAATAATCATCATAATCCGGGCGGTACTGGGTGCGCTTCACCTGCTTGTCCAGCTTCATATTGACGATGATCTCGGCAACGACTTGGGCGGCGATAGTTTCTCTCTTAAGGAAAGGATTAGGTGGCGGCATAGATGCTCCTCGTGTCTTAAATCTTGATTGGAAAACTATTTTTCAATAAAGCCATTTTAGTATAAAAATACCGTAAGGGGAAATTTTATTATTAAGAAATCGGCTGCCTCCTCATACCCCCATTCCCTGGCAACCATCGCTTCTTAATAATAATCCCTTCTTCCTTAGAGCTGCCCTGTCCCTTTTGGGGTCAGACCCTTTCACTTCACCGTCGCTGAACGCTTCTAAACGATTTTTGTTCAACAGACACTTCCTTTAGTACTGGTATTGTGGCAAAAGAACGAAGAAAAATCAAAAAAATCTGCGAAAAATTTACCAATACCAATTCATTATGCGCCTTATTAGATCACCAGTAAAAAATATAATTCAGGGTCAAGCGCTCGCGGTCGGCTTTTTCCAGGGATATCTGAACGGCATTTTGTCGGTTGATCTGGTACTGCAGCTTGGCCTGCGCGGTCTCAATATAGCCGAAATCTTCCAGGTCAAATTCAAGTCCGTAATCAAACTGAAGTTTTAAGGCATCTTTGCCGACCACAAACCCTGCCGAAGGGCCCGCCCTGTATTGCGGATCGAGTGAATGCAGAGAAGCGTTCATGAACCCGAAAATAATACCGACATCACTGGTTTTTCGGACCAGCCCAATCCCTCCGTCCAGCACATAGTCGTATGCTGCGCCGTTATCAAAATTATACCGATCTGTACCCGCCCGAACCTTCCAGGATACCGGATTCTCGTTCGCTTCCTTGATATAAAACGTTTTAAAATCTCTGATCTTTAGGAAATCAAAAGTATCGACAAAGACGTTTTCGGAATCAAAAGAAGTCCCGAGGGTCAGGTCCAGTGCGACGAGTTCGTTATATTCCAGAGCGTTCAGTCCCACCGATTCCTTTCGAAACACCGTAACCCCCACCGTAGAAATCGGGTCTCTGCCTTGTTCAAGCACCAACCCGACATTGAATGAGGACGGCGGCGACACGTCCCTGGGCGAAGGGATCTCGGGGATTGTCACCGGGTCATCTTTCTTTGCCGGCAACCGCAACCGCTCCAGGAGGATCTTATTCTTAAATTCTTTCAAGCGTTGATCGGCATCCTCGGCATCACTCGCCATAAGCTTATAGTACTGGTAGGCCAGCAATGCGTTCAATACATTAATACGGCTTTCGACGTCCAGATTATTAAGCAGCGGGTTGAAATCCTCGTCCCGGCTGTTCGTGACATTCCGGTAGACCTTTCGCTCCTCGCTATCGAGCCGCTCGGTCTCGTAATATAAATATCGCTGGGCCGAAGGAATGTATTTTATATTTTTGATCAATCCTGGCTCATTATTTCCCCGCCTTTTCGTATCGATATGCTGCAGCCGGTGAAACAGTTCTTCCGGAACATAGATCGGATAATATAAATTATAGACTTCCTCCTCGATGAAGATATCGAGGAGGACTGCCATGCGCTGGGCACAATTGGCGCTGAGAAAATAATATCTGAAACGCTTGGTGAGCAGCTCGGCGATGTGATAGACCAGCATCTTTTTTTCAAAATCGGTAAGATCGAGCGTATACTCCCACATGTCCCTGAACTCTCTGTTGGAATAAACCTGGTCGTGCGCGTAAAAAAACTTATCGGAAAACGAAGCGTAGTAACCACCGAACAGTCCTTTGAGCACATACAGCACCATGTTTTCGTTAATCGGGACTGTGGCCCCGTAGGTGACCGAGGTGTCAAAAAGGCCCAGCAGCTCTTCGCTGTCTTTGAGCTTCAGGTTCAATAGGACGTGTCCGAATGAAGAGGCAGGATTGCCCAGATAGCCACTGACATAAACCACGCTGACCGACTCGCTCTGTTCAAGGCGGGACCAGTCGCTTAACGCGGGACAGACTTCCTTGTCGCATTTGTAGCCCGGAAGCCCCAATTTTTCGTTAAGCCAGGCATACCGGGCAGGAAATATACAAACGATATTCTTGTCGCCCGACTCTCGTTTGATCGTATGTTCCTGAGAAAAGTATGCCTCAATCGTCGCCTCCAGCTCTGCCCGGGGGTCGACTTGACCTCTGTCGGACAAAAAGAAGTCCTTGTCCAATATCAGGCTGCGCCCTCCGTGAAAGTGAAGAAGCTTTTTCCAGAGGGGATGATCCGCCAGCTGAAGCGCATTCGCTTTTTTGATATAAGGAAGGCTGTCCGCTGCGGAAGCAACAGAGGCGGAGAGAATACAGACGACAAGAAAAAAAAGAGACCGTACTTTAAATGCCGAAGTACGGTCTCGTGAATTTTCGAAGTTCCCGGGATTAGGAATTATCTGCCAGATCATTAACCATTGCGAATACCAATTTCGCCTTTTCAAGGCGGCTCAGGGATGAATAATCATCCCGTTCAACGACCTCGCGGAATTTCGTTCTCATATCCTGGATAAACATGTCTTTTTCTTCCGTGGTCTTTTCTGACAACACGGCCAGCATATCCAGATACTTGCCGTCACCCTTGGCGAGATCCTTTTCAATCGAATCATATGACTTGTAGATATAAGCCGCTAACTTAGCTTGTCCGCCCTTGCAGGCCTCCGGGGTCGTCAATCCTGACGTTGATGCCGTTAAGCCCCAATCCCAAGTAAAGTTGCTGACACTTGCCCCTATGGGCCAACGTGGAAACAAAAGCCCGCCAATACCACACTCTTCATAAATCCCCTGCAAATCTTTAGCCTCTTTAGCATAAATGTTCGGAGCTGCGGCGACCATCGCGCCCGCCAAAAGTATTACCATTGCGATTTTCTTCATCTTGTCTCCTTTTTTTAGTTTTCCCCTGAACTATTATTTGATCAAAAGCTGAATTAATTTAGCAAAGAATTGAAGATAACACAACAATATTATGTTCGATTTATATTTATAAAGGGCGCTGTCCCCTTTATTTCAGGAATAAAACCTCCCTTGCCACAAATGCCCCTTCAATTTTCTC
>MHGP01000090.1:0-1150 GCA_001805615.1 Omnitrophica WOR_2 bacterium RIFCSPHIGHO2_02_FULL_48_11 | reverse complement strand
TTCACCGTACTGTTTATAGTCTCCCTCTCTCTGGAAAATCCTTTGACGGTAATTCCCTCGCTGGGTTACGTGGTGGGCTACTTCTGGTATAACTATTCTGGCTTGTCGAGGCATGAAGACATTTTAATAAATTACATTCGGCTGTCAATCATAAAGGGCGCTGTCCCCTTTGTAAATAATAAAGGGCGCTGTCCCCTTTGTCGGTAATATTGTCGTCGGATTCTTCCCATCGTGCCACTTCTCTCATAACCCCTTCGCCCCCTTTATCTTCCAGGTACCCGGTCCTTAGATTAGCTCACTTTCGCCTTTCGCCTCACTTCTTGCTATGTCGCTTGTCACCTTTTTTCACAACTTTCACCTGCGATGGTGCCGTCACTTATAGTCATCAGCAACATCTCGAACTATACCATTAGTAAAATCAACAAATACAGGTACAACAAATAACCGGTTATATTGCCACATTACCTCTCCTTCACTCATAAATTTATTATCTTCTGGCGTACTAATCTCATTGGGTTCACCCCATGTAGCTCGCACATCATCAAAAGTCATGCCTTTTACAACTTTTCCCTTAATAATTGCCTCCTTAATTGTTTGGCTTAAGTATCGATGAGCATCAACGTATTCTTTTCTATTATCCAGCGCTGGCTTCCTTAAGGGAGTTGACGCGCAACTCGCCAACATTGCCGCTACCATGATAATTAAAATAAAAAATCGTGATTCCCATAGGTGCGACATTCTTATTCTCCATTAGATTTATACAATACATATTGTGAATTTGGGCCTATTCCTGTCCACCCCTGCCCAGTCCCTCTACTAATCGCCGAACCACAGGCAGTAGAGCAAACTTTTTGATTTATCCCAAAACCGTAAGAAGCTTTACTTACAGCAAGGCTATTTGCGGCGTTAATAACATTCTGATTGCCTCGAAACCGACTGCTTATGCGAGCTTGCCGATCCTGATAATGCTTTAATTCCTGATACCCCACACCTTTTTGAGGGCCAGCGCTCATCATATTCTTATTATCGACAACAAGACCAACGTGAGAGAAAACTCCTCCTTCAAAGAGCGATATGCCCCACCCAATAAAATCCATTTTGCCAGGCTTGACAAACACTAAGTCGCCAGGTTCAACTTCCTGTTGGGATA
>MHGP01000089.1:17315-24691 GCA_001805615.1 Omnitrophica WOR_2 bacterium RIFCSPHIGHO2_02_FULL_48_11 | reverse complement strand
GAACTTAAGCCCGATAGGCCTTTCAAATTCGATCAAAATATCGATATCACTTTTTGCGGATTGAGTTCCTTTGGCAAAGGAACCGAAAATAGCGATCCTCTTGACGCCAAACTCATTTTTCAAAAAAAGCTGCTCTTTCTTAAGGACCTTTATGACGTCACTGACGGAAAGTTGGTTGGATTTTTTTATCATGTTTTTAGTATATCACTGCAAACAAAAGTAATTAAGCGTCTTTTAAGGAATTTAGGACATCCCCCTTCGTCTCAAAATACTTATACCACCGCCGGAACGGAATATAAAGTTTGTCAATCTGCAGCGGCCGGCGCGTCGGGGTCTGTCGACATGCTTCGCTGCAGCAGCCCTGCATCGCGATCGCGGCCTCGCGCGAACAAAGAAATAATTTATTACACACCATATTAGCACAATTGATGTACGTATCACAGGGGACACCTGAAATTTCACAACGGCTGATCGGCTCGGTCTGTGAGGGGTCAACCGGCACACTCATCCGGTCGTCGAACACAAAACATTTTCCTTTAAAATGCGCGCCGCCTTCCTGCTCGGCGTAATTGAGGATCCCGCCTTGCAGCTGATTGACATCCTGAAAACCTTTTTTCTTCATCAGCGCAGAAAATTTCTCACAGCGGATGCCGCCGGTGCAGTACATTAAAACTTTTTTGTCTTTATTAAGCGGATTTTCATCAAGCCATTTAGGGAAATCAAAGAAATTATCCAGCGGCGGAAGAACGGCCTTTTCAAAATGGCCGATACGGGTTTCGCATTCATTGCGCACATCAAGCAAGACAAAATCCTGATCGGATTCGAGCATCTTGCGCCACTCTGCCGGCGACAAAAAAGGCGCGGTGTCTTCTTGGGGGTTAAGCGGGATCGGCGCTTTCAAGCTGACGATTTCCGGACGGGTCTTGACGATCAAACGGTCGAAGGGAATGTCCTGGCACGAATGCATTTTAAATTGTGTTTCGCTGAAGCCGGCGATGGCGAGCAATCGATCCTTGTAAATGGAAATATTTTCCGCTGAACCGGCGACCGTTCCATTGATCCCCTCTGCGGCGATATAGACACGGCCCTTTAATGTGAGAGACTGGCACAATCCTTTATGCGCATCACAAAATTTTTCAGGATCTAAAATAGGAGTGAATTTATAATAAGCAATGACCTGGAACATAAAAAATAACCTTATAAATCTTTCAAATATCCCCGGGGAGAACCCTCAATTCTCATCAACATCCTCATCCCAGATTCAAAAACAAATTGCATGATATTCTTTTTCTTAGTCACAGAACTTAACACTTCATCCTTGTCCCATTTTTTTACGCCTTCAATAAGATACTCCTCAACTCCATCTAAATGCAGCCAACATTTAATACCCGACGGCATTGTCATCGAGACCGGAAAAAGACCAAAAAGCTTTAACTTCTCCTTTCGTCCCTCTCCGAGCCTTTCGCCAAAGATATCGAGAGTTTTTAAGTACTGATCGTATCTAATTTCATCTTTTCGCAGAGTAAATTCTTCCAGATATTTGCCAGAAACCTCAATCCACATTTCATTGGAGTCAAATTTAAGATCGACCATCAACGTAAATCCTGATTATTGAATCGGTTCATCGATCGTCGCGCCGGCGAGGACGACATCGCCGTCGTAAAAAACGACCGACTGGCCCGGTGTCACTGATTTTTGCGGTTCTTGAAAAATCACCGACACGCGGCCGTTCTCCAAATACGTGAGGGTCCCGGAAACTTCCGGCGCGTTGTAGCGAATCCGAACACTTATGTCCAGCGGTTGTGTCGGAACATCGATACTGACCGGATTAAAGTTGCTGGCAACGAGCCCGCTGGAATAGAGCATGCTTTCCGGCCCGACGTAAACCGTATTGGTTTCCTTTTCAATTTTATAAACATATACCGGTTTGCCGAGGG
Source organism: Omnitrophica WOR_2 bacterium RIFCSPHIGHO2_02_FULL_48_11 (assembly GCA_001805615.1). Classification (GTDB taxonomy): domain Bacteria; phylum Omnitrophota; class Gorgyraeia; order Zapsychrales; family GWA2-47-8; genus 2-02-FULL-48-11. Next base: position 22,754 of record MHGP01000089.1, on the reverse strand, counting down.
CGATGCCCAGCCGCTCGCGCTGGCCGATGGTGTAATAGGCAATTCCCTTATGCTCCCCGACCACTTCACCTTTTTCATTCTTATACGGCCCCGGCTGAAAAATTTCTTTGCCTAAACGATTTTCCAAAAATTTCTGGTATCCGCCGTCCGGAACAAAACAAATATCCTGGCTTTCGGGTTTCTCGGCAACGGCATCCAGCCCAAAACATCGCGCCTGTTCACGAACTTCTTGCTTAGTCATATTCCCCAAAGGAAATAAAACACGCGGTAACGTTTCACGCTTCATACTATAAAGAAAATAGGATTGGTCTTTTCGCGTATCTTTCGCCTTCTTTAATTGATAATTTCGCGTTTTTTCATGATATTCAATTTTACCATAGTGCCCGGTCGCCAGCGCATCCGCGCCCATGCCCATGACTTTGTGATAGAGCGAGCCAAATTTGAGATGTTGATTACACTGCACGCACGGATTCGGCGTACGACCGCTTAAATATTCCGACGTGAAATTATCGATGATATGGTCGTTGATGTCCTTCGCGAAATCCAAAACATAATGCGGGATATCCAAGATCTGCGCGGCACGCTTGGCGTCCTGGATCCCGTCAACGCCGCAGCAGGACGGCTTCTTGCTCTCGGGATGCGAAATGCTAAAGCACATGGTGACCCCCACGACGTCATGTCCGGCCTCTTTCATAAGCCCAGCCACGACCGAGGAATCCACCCCGCCGCTCATCGCGACAAAAACTTTTTTCTTAGTTGTTAATTTTTTATCCATGTCCCGAAAAGAAAACCAGCATCACAATCGAAGCCAGCACAACATAGCTTATGACTGTTCTTTCCCATTCCTTATTGTTTCCTGAGTTAGCCAATTTTAAAAAAAATGTAACAAAAGAAGGGATGGCAAAAATCATTCCCCCGAACGCCAAAATAAAGAACAAGACAATTTCAAGACTCATATGATAATTAAAAAAATATATAAGAAATCTCGGGATGAGTAATACACCGCAAAAACCCAGCATAAATCCGACATAAATCCCGGCAAATATCGATACAAGTTTAGAGGGAGATTGCATTTTCTATTACCTTCCCGCCGCTTATGGCGACAAAGACTTTCTTTCTAAGGGGAGAAATCATAAGGGCATATTATAACACAGCCCGTCGGGAAAGCAAATCCTCAGGAAGGGTTGGACTGTACTATAATAATAGTTTAAAATTGAAACCCGTGTTTTGAATACTTGCTGGGACCGTGGCGGTTAGCCGGCGGGTCGCAATCCACTGGGCAAGTTCGATTGCTTGATTCGGCAGATGTGCAATACCCGTCACCGCACCCAATATATATACAGTGCTGTGTACCATTCAGAATGCGACAGGACGTTGCTTCCGGATGGCAATCATCTCTGTAACAGTACGGCCGGGCGGTCGTAATACATGTCATGATATTTGTGGACGGGCAGTCTCTTGGTCCGCAGTCTTGAGGACAGTTCGTATAATCCTCAAGGGGGCAAGGACTCCCATTACAGACTGTTCCGACATTCGTCCTCGAGCATACTCCGTCACCGCATCGAATTCCAGGCTGCGGATTAACAATATCCCCTTCTGCCACCAAATACATCTCGCGTGTCTGCGGATCAAAATCAATTCCTTCCGCAACGCCGGGTAATTCCGCAATGGAAAATCGCTCTAAGATTTCACCCCTTCTTGATAGTTCTATAATTTCCCTATTGGGACGAGAGCATAATAAAATGAGATTTCCATTATCCGGCCTTATAGCCAGGCTGTTTAACCATTCACACCCTCCAATATTTCCTTGGCTCTGGGACAACATGACACGAGCAGCCGCCGTAATCCCTGTCGTTGGAAGCGTCACTTCATAGATGGTCACCGGTGTGCCCAAATCTCCCCGATGAGCAACATAAAATTTGCCGTTTCGGGGATCATAGGCAAGCCCTTCCAGATCAACATTGGTCAACCCAAGATAATATCTTGTCATCTGGCTGACATCGATCGTATTGCCGGCCGGCATATCAAAAACAGCTATTTTATTAAGTGTGGTTATAGCGAATCTGTTCCCGTCAATGTATGTAATAGCTTCCGGACCCTCTAAAAATCCCAACCCCGTTATCAAAATCCTGCGGATAACGGCCCCAGTGTCCTTATTAAATTCCACCATAAACTGATGGTCATCTACCGCAAACAAAGTGTTGGTATTGGGATTAAGCACAACCCCTGAAAAATTTCCATAAGCCTCATAACTGCTGCTTGGCCCAACATTGACCGGCCCGAAGACCCGCGCATAGCTGGTCAACTGACAAAAACTAAGGCATTGATTATCGTAAATGCCGTGATTCCCGAAAACAGTTCTTATGAGATTGCTGTAAGTTCCCTGGTACAGCGTTTGATCTGCGGCAATGGTCGCATCCAAAGCAGAATCCGTGGCACAGCCTGAATATGTAATATTTTTCATAGCTTCATAGACAATCCTATCTGTTACTTCAGCTCCCAAGAGCATGCGCAGATTCCACCACGTAGAGGCAATCACAAAAGCAATCTGCTGGCGATTGCGTCCGCACCAACGCTGATTGTTCCAAAGCCCATACGAACTGATATTGCGTGCAGAAAAATCATAATACCGATCTTGCGGTTGGTTCGTCGCCGCAGCCTCAAAATATTCAGCATAGGCATGAATCAGCCCGAGCTTATCGTAATATGAGGGATCTGTCGTATTTAAGTTTGTTGTCCAAGGCTGATAAACGGCTTGAACGGCTTTGGCCACCTCACCATAGGCATTTCTTCCGCTACGGTAAATGTTAGGGTACCCAATGAGGGGGACTTCCATGAAGGCCCAATAACTTCCGCTCCAATTGAAAGTTCTGGGATGATCATCATACATCCCCGCAACGAGGAGATAATCGGAAGTATTGGGAAACCTAAAACCGAATCTGTCTTCAAAGTATTTCACGGCACTATTAAAATAAAAATAAGAAATCGCCTGGTCAAACCGATGCCCGCGGTCCGACTGTTCATCCTGTCCCCAATAACCGATCTGTCCCGGAGGGGTAAGCTCATAGGAAAAAGGAACAGGGCCATACCTAAAATCAAAATCTAACTTCTGCACTCTGCCGATACTAGGGGTTGAGGTGTTGGTGCCATTTTTAATATAAGTCCGCTTCCCCCGAAGATACCCAAAAGAAGCGCTGCTCGGGCCGTCCAGCAACTCGAGCTCAACTTCGGTCAAACGCGGCGTATCCACAGGATTCATTAAATACACGTTAGCCCTACCGGTCCGCCGATCAGGATCGAGACCAGTATGGGTCAGTTGATATCCAAAGAGCTGGTTGATCGGAGCCTTCACCAAATCTAAAACAGGATCAATCAAAAAATTCGCCAAGGCAGCGCTAGCAGGATTCGTCCTATCGTTGGGGTTAGCCCCAATACGTAATTTATCTTCGGGAACAGAATATCCGCCCACATTAACCATCCCACCATTATCCTGATACCTTATCGTAAGTTCGGCTGTCCCGTCCAAGACAACAAACGGCGGATTCATGCCAAACGTATATCCAGAACTGGATTCTTTAAAAAGAGTCAAAAAATTAAGACATCCGCCGCCCATATGCTGCGGATACCTTGCCTCTGTCCCAGCATTGATCCTTAGGATGGCTTGATTGCCATTATTGCTGCTGTCAATATAGTCTTGATTAAATCTGCAGGTTTGGGGATCAATGGACAAAGGATTCTGCACAGTTATATCCAAGGCATCACTGGAGCTTAGATTCAGATTATTCCCCACCCATATATATTGGGCATAGTAGCGGGTTCCACTTCTAACATCCCGCAGGCTATAAATTGTCTGCACGTTACCTAAATGATTCGTTGCGGCCGGTAACGTAAAATAAGGCTGATTAAGATTGATATATAACACCGCTCCTGAAATTGGTATTCCTTGGGGCTCCGACGCAACGCCCAGAACAAGGAATCCACTGGCATTGGCAGGACCATTATCCGTAGAGACATAGCTATCCTGACCACGTCTATGGATATGACCTGTAGAGGTATTCCCGCCGCCGTGAGGAGTCCCCAAAACACTGACCCCGGGAGGCAGATACGTCTGGGCAAAAGAAAAAGGGCAAACGCCCAATATTAAAACCGCTGTCAATAGTCCTATTCTTTTATTCATCGTCATACAATAAGTTTATATCTATACCGTAAGAATGCAAGGCCGTTAAACGTGCCTGAAGAGAGCGCTTTCCCAAAAAAGGCTTCCCTGTCTTGTTTTTGCTTTCCTAGTCTATATACTTTAAGTAGTCTTTCTAAAATACTAATTAAAGAAGAATTATGAAGAATCACCCTCATTTTAAAAAAATCTCACTTCTCTTGATTATTTTTTCAGCGGCCAGCGTTTGCCTCGCCGCGGAGGTTATCATTGACGACGGGTTAAACGGAAAGATCCTTTACCAAAGCGATGCCATCACAAGCACTGTCCTTTCTATTAAAAATTTAGAAGCCGGCGAAGAAGTCCAGCAAGTGAATGTGCACTTTAATGGAGAAATTATCTCTGACGAAAATAAATTTAGACCAGGAGTACTGCCCGGAGACACGGCACAAGATACTGTCCTTTATGACACCGGCCTCTTTCTTCTTTCGCATGCCCATGAAGGGATTAATACCGTCCAATATCAAATCAAGACTAACCTTCGCGAAGTACATTTCTCAAGCCAATTTGCCATTGATAACCAAAAACCTCTTATTGAGATTATTCAGGAGAATGAAAATGAGCTTATTGTCCGCACCAGCGAAAAAATAGTCAATCTGAGCGCTTATAAATTAAATGAAAAGAATTATTTTACTCCCGCACAAAACGTCAGCATTCAAAAGGTTCAAACATCCGAGAATTTTGAGTTTTATCAAATTATCCTGCCCGATGATTATCCGCGCGAAAAGTTTCTCTTTCAAACTGTGGATGAAGCCGGCAACGATGCGGATTTTACCGTAAGCTCGACAACCGTTGAAGACTTTTATAAACAGGTCGAGATCGAAAAATTACCGCCAGTTACGGTCACCTCCCCGCTCGCAAGCAATGATTGTACCGCCTGGACCATTGATATTATTGTCCCGTATGATCCCCGCTATCATGGAGATGACCCTGCCTATGCAAGGCTTCTGGCCACCAGTTGGGGTAATGGTATTAAACAAAATATCCAGCTGGGTTTTCTTAATATTCTTACACCTGCCTTGGTCGGCGCAGGATACCCTCAATTAGATTTCTTAAGAAATGTGCAAATAAATGTCAGACCCATTGCGGTCGATGTGAGAAGCAGCGATTCTCCTATTAGTTATTGGGTAGCAGAAAACGGTGCACGATATCCAGTTTTAATTAATTTAACTAAATTTTTAAACTTTGCCTCCCGGTACAAAAACACAGGAAATATTGTCATTGTC
>MHGP01000089.1:3431-17287 GCA_001805615.1 Omnitrophica WOR_2 bacterium RIFCSPHIGHO2_02_FULL_48_11 | reverse complement strand
TTACAACAGCCATACATGAAATCGGCCATGCTGTCGGTGGCTTAAACCATGATCAGATTTCACCCAGAGCCTTTATGGAGGCTGGCCCTGTGTCCCTGCGAACTATCGCGCCCGTCTTTCTTGAGCCCAAGATGGCTATGCACACCTTGGCCAGACTATGTGCTGACGCCGCTACTTCAAGGACGGCACGATTTGAAAATTTAGGTGTAAATCCTTACTCTGCCCAATATGATTACTCCTGCACCGATGGGAGAAGCGGCCCTCAAGAATCTTGCGAAGGATCTGAACTCCCGGGTCTTCGTTCCGGCGACCGTTGTTTAGAGCCGAATGAATTCCCTCCCAGGCTTTCCAATGAATATTTTTGCAAAGGCACGTTCGGCCCGGAACCAAATTGTCTGTGTGAAAAAAAAGTCGTCGGTGGAACATTTCCGCCGTATCCGAGTCCAATTAACCCCAAGCCCCTACCGCCTCCGGAAGAGTGGAACTGTAATCCAGGCTCTCAATGCCGCAAACCCGGTCCCTGCCAAACATCCCGAGGCTTGGGAACTTGTGTCAATTGTTACTGCCAGACCAACTGCGGCAATGGACGTGTTGATCCAGGGGAAGAATGCGATGCCGGCACCTGTGCCAATGGTTCACGCTGTTCCTATGACTGCAAATGCAATTCTCTTTGCAGTAACGGAATCGTTGAAGCTGGCGAAGAATGCGATGATAACAATTTAAGTAACAGCGACGGATGCAGCGCAGCCTGTAAAATCGAATCCTGCGGGGATGGCATCGTACAGGCCGGAGGAATAATGAGAGAAGAATGCGACGACGGCGAGCAAAATTCCAATCAAGGAGAATGTTCCGAATCCTGCAAGTTGACCAAATGCGGAGACGGCTTTGTGCAAAAGCCCAACAGCCGCGGTGAGCAGGAAGAATGTGACCCAGAGGGAAGCAGGTGCGTGATACGATACAATTCAAGCATATTTCTTACCGGGACTTGTAACACAGGGTGCAAGTGCATACAGCATGGGTTTGAACCGGATTAATAACTCTACAGTTCAAAAAAAAATTAATGCTTGAGGCCGTCATCGGCTGGAATCATCTGCATTTTAAACCTGCCACGACGTATAGCTCAGTTACCTCCTTGATCGACCAATAAACGGTATCTACTAAATACTTCAACTCCTCCATCGTAATCGACAATGGGGGCATGAGGACGATAACATTGCCCAGCGGTCGTAAAATCACGCCGCGTTCGCGGACTTTCTGGCAAACCTTAGCACCGATACGCTCTTCCCAAGAAAAAAGTCCGAGTTCAATCCCCACCATCATTCCCAGTTGACGAATTTCGGTCACACAAGATAAATCTTTAAACTTCCTCAATTCTTTCTCTAGAAATTTAATTTTAGGCTGTAATTTTTCTAACGTCTTCTCTTTTTCAAAAATTTCCAGATTCGCCAGGGCTGCCGCGCAGGCCAGAGGATTGCCGGTATACGTATGGCCATGAAAAAATGTTTTTTGATCCTTATAATCGAACACAAAACCGTCAAAGATCCGCTGTGTCGTCAAAGTCGCCGCCAGCGGCAGATAACCACCGGTCAAGCCCTTGGCCAGACACAAAATATCCGGTGTAACGTCTTCGTGCTCGCAAGCAAACATTTTGCCGGTGCGGCCAAAACCGGTCGCAACCTCGTCAGCGATCAAAAAAATGTCGTATTGCGTGCAAAGCTCCCGCACCCGGCGCAACGCACCCTGCGGCCAAAGCAGCATCCCGGCCGCCCCCTGAATCAACGGCTCGACCACAAACGCGGCGATCGCATTATGCGAGGCTTTAAAGAGCTCTTCTAACTTTTCTAAATTTTGCAGCGAATCAAACGTGATCGTTTTAAAGATCAAGTCCTTATAAACCTTATGAAATAGATCGATCCCGCCGATGCTGACGCTGCCCAAGGTATCCCCGTGGTACGAATTCGCTAAATGAACCAATGTTTTTTTCTCAGGGCGGCCGCTGTTCTGCCAATATTGATACGCCATTTTGATGGCGACCTCGACCGCGGTCGAACCGTTATCGGAATAGAAAACTTTCTTGAGGTCTGCTGGCGCGATCTCAATAAGCTTCTTAGCCAATTCTACCGACGGCGTATTTGCTAAACCAAGCAACGTTGAATGGCTCAATTGATCAATTTGTTTTTTGACCGCCTGATCGATCTCTTTTTTCCGGTGGCCGTGCACGTTGACCCACAGGCTCGAAACACCGTCGAGATACCGCCGTCCGTCCGTATCAATCAAATAATTTCCCGCGGCGCGGTCAATGACCAAGGTCTCATCAGCGAGCCAATCCTTCATCTGCGTGAACGGATGCCAGATGTATTGCTTGTCCCACGCTTGCAATTCTAGCGTGCGATTTTTTTGCGGAGTGAGCAATACTTCCAGATCCAAATGACATTTCTTTAAAATCTCTTTTTGCGTTTTATTTTTCAGATAAGGGATCGTTCCCAAAATAGGGACATTCCCGATCTTGGCGATTTCCTGCGGATTTGTCTGTTCGGGAAAAGTTGCTTTTTTATTTTTTATTTTACTGAACACCACACCCTTAACGCTCAACCCTCTGCCCCGCGCCTGCTCGATCGTCAACAACGTGTGATTGATCGTGCCTAATCCTAAACGGCTGACAATAATAATTTCTAAATTTAAATCCCGCGCCAGATCCGCCACAAAATAATGCTCCGCAAGCGGCACCATGAGCCCGCCGGCGCCTTCGACGAGGACAATATCGTATTTTTTCTGGAGTTCCTGATAAGCCGCAATAATTTTGGCAATATCAATTTGCTGTTTTGCCCGTGGAAAGGCCAAATGCGGCGAAAGCGGCTCCGCGACAAAGCACGGATTAATATCTTTCAGGGGATCGTTGAGTTGTAAAATTTTTTTAAGCCATTGGGCGTCCCGGCCACCGCACTGCACCGGCTTCATGAACCCGACGCTGTAACCCTGTTTTTGCAGCAGCACGCCGAGGACCGCCGTCGCGACCGTCTTCCCGACACCGGTATCGGTTCAGGTAATGAAAAACCCACGCTTTACTTTTGTGCTTTTATCCATACAACCTCGAATGTCGCGATGATCCCCAGCCGGTCGGAAAAATTCGTTTGATAAAATTCGCCCGCTTCAAGCATCAATTCCTTGCCGACGAATCCATTTTTAGGAAGGATGTTGGCGCCGATGTCTTTGAGCCATTTCACCAAACTCAGCATATCCGGAAAATGCACCTTGATCGTTTCTGTCTCGAGCGTGATATTTTCAAAATGTGACTCTTTCAGGCTCGCTTCGATAGCGGTACGGTTCGCCAGGCGCTGGACAGCAAATTTCTCGCCATTGACCGCTTCCAGCGAAGTGAACAGTTCCTTCAAAGTTTCACGGCCGAACATCGTCAGGCACAAGGTCCCATTTTTTTTAAGCAGGCGATGACTCTCGGCAAAAGCCTTATTTAAATCAGCCACCCATTGATACGCTAAATTCGAGATCACGACATCAAAAACCTCTCCCTTAAAAGGTAGCGCGCGGGCATCTGCCTGAATGGCATATAATCCTTCATATTTTTTGCAGGCCTGCTCAAGCATGCCAAAGGCGCAATCCAGGCCGATGACTTTAGCGTCGGGGAATAAATTCGCCAAACGGTTCGTCATCCATCCCGTGCCCATTCCCACATCAAGAATGAAACGGACATCATCCAGCGAATCGATCTTTTTCACCAGTTCGCGGCCGATCTCCTTCTGCAGACTGGCCAGCACGTCATATTGCATCGCAGCGTTGGAGAACGCCCGGCGTATTCTTTGGTCAAGCGCAGTAAAGATCATTTTGTGTCCTTTAAAAAATTATCCACCACTTGGTTAAACTCATGCGGTTTGCTTAAGAACGGAAAATGGCCGCACTGCTTAAAATAATCCACCCGGACCTGTGGCAAAGCTGCCTGAATATACGCCACGGTCTCCCGCGTGCAGATCTGATCTTCGAACCCGTTGATGATCTGCACCGGCAAGCGCATATCTTTCAAGACATGCCGCAGATCTTCCTGCTCTAAAATGTCCAGATATTCCGCCAGGGCCTGGCGCATCGGCAAGGTGTCGGTCTCGCGGAATTTCTGCAGCCATTTAAACCGCCGGCTTTCGCGCTCGTGCTGCGTGAACAGTGAACGGAAAAAAATATTTATGATCGACGGATACGCGGTGTTCAACTGCCCGCCGAGTTTGCGCATCTGGGCGACATCCAAACCGTGCGGATGATCGGCGGACTTGGAAAATTTCGGCATCGAACCGACGAGAATGAGCCGTTCGAAGACCTGCGGGGACGTTTCATAAAATTTAAAGGCCAACAGTCCTCCCAACGAACTCGCCACGACCGTTAAGCGGGAAATATTTAAATCCCCCAAAACTTGGCGGACATCTTCGGCCATGACCCTAAGCGGCACTTTTTGCCAGCTGCTCTGGCCGTGGCCAGGCAGATCAATGCTCAAAACTTTAAAATTTTGCGAGAAATATTTTACCTGCTGGCGCCAGATACGGCCATCCACGCCCCAGCCGTGAATAAAAAACAGGACTTGGCTATGCTCTTCTCCCTCGAGGTAATAATTCCACTCAATGCCGCTGGCGGCTTTTATAATAGGCATAGCTCTTTGGCGATTTTTTGCAGCTGTTCTAACGTGTAATCCAAATCTTCGCGCCGATGCGTCGCCATTACCGTCAAACGCAGCCGCGCCGTATTCGGCGGCACCGTCGGCGGGCGGATGGCGGAAATAAAAATTCCCTGGGCAAAAAGCCGCTTGGAAAATTCCAGCGCTAACGGCGCTTCCTTGACCACCAGCGGAATGATCGGCGTCTGTGTCTGCAGCGTATCAAAACCGGAATCTTTAAGTCCTTTTAGCAGATAGCGCGTGTTTTCCCAAAGCCGTTCCCGCAAACTCGCCTCCCCCGCAATGATCTCAACGGCCTTCAGCGAGGCCGCCGCAACGCTCGCCGGCAGACCGGTCGTATAAATAAAACTCCGCGCGCGATTGATCAAGAACGAAATCAATTCCTGCGAGCCGCAAACATACGCGCCAAACGAACCCGCGGCCTTGGAAAATGTTCCCATCTGAATATTAATTTTGCCTTCGAGACCAAAATGTTCGACCGCACCTTTGCCCTTCTTTCCTAAGATCCCGAACGCGTGCGCCTCATCGACCATCACCATTGCGCCATATTTTTGTGCCAGCGCCACGATCTCCGGCAAGGGAGCGATATCTCCGTCCATACTAAAGACACTGTCGGTGATGATGCCTTTCCTCTGATAACCGGATGAATCCTTTAATAATTCTTCAAGCGCCTGGATATCGCAATGCGGATAACGTTTTAACTCGGCCTGACTTAATAAAATTCCGTCGATGATCGACGCGTGATTTAACCGGTCTGAAAAAATAATATCCCCGCGGCCGAAAAGGCTCGAAATGATCCCCACATTCGCCGTATAGCCGCTGTTAAAGAGCAGCGCCGCCTCCGTGCCTTTGAACTCCATGATCCTTTTTTCCAACTCCGCGTGCGCGGACATGTTGCCGCACACCAACCGCGAAGCGCCGGAACCGAAACCCTCGCGTTGCATACATTCTATCGCGGCCTCTTTAAGCCGCGGATCGTCGGCTAAACCTAAATAATTATTCGAACAAAAATTCAATACAGGCTTGCCGTCGATAATGATCTCACGGCCCTGCGGGCCTTCAACGGTGCGCAAGGCCCGCTTGAGACCTTTGTCCTCTAAATCCGATAATGTTTGGGAGAGAAATGAATTCATAAAAGTCACCAAGTCACCAAGTCACCAAGTCACAAGTAATGAAAAGCCTTTACCTGTGACGTTGTGACGTGTGACTTTGTGTTCCTAGGTTATCTGCACCACATCCCCAGACATTTTTTTGATAACGATGCCGGTATCGCTGCGGATCAAGAGCCCGCCGTCCGCATCAATATCTATGGCCTTGCCTTCGATCGTTTGGTGCGGATCAGAGATACGGATATGTTTTCCTAGCGTGAGCGATAGTTCTTTCCAGCGGGTGATGACCGGAGCAAACCCTTCCCCCTGAAAACGCAAATACCAATGTTCAAAAATACGCAAAATTTCCTGCACCAATTCCACCCGTGAAAAATTTTGCAGTGTCTCGTTCTTCAGCGATGTCGCGTGCGGCGGCAATTGGCTGGCCGAAGCATTCACATTGATCCCGATCCCCACCACGATAAATTTGACCCGGTCGGTCTCGGCATTCATTTCGGTCAGGATCCCCACCAGTTTTTTATTATGAACCAAAAGATCGTTGGGCCATTTAATTTGCGCGGCCACGCCGGAAATTTTTTGAATGGCCTCGGCAACGGCGACCGCCGCCAACAGGGTCAACTGCGAGACGCCCGCCGGAGACAACCGCGGCCGCAAAATGACCGACATATAGATCCCTTTTCCTTTCGGCGAGGTCCAGCTTCGTCCCAGACGCCCGCGTCCTTTGCTCTGACTTTCGGCACAGACGACCGTCCCCTCTTCCAGGCCTTCCATCCCCAGCCGGAACGCTTCATCCATGGTCGAATTCACCGCGTCAAAATAAAAGATTTTCTTACCCATAACTTTTGTATGGAGGTGACATTTGATCTCGTGAGGAAAAAGTTTGTCTGGGGAGGACACCAGTTGATACCCTAAATGCGGAACAGCCACGATGTCATACCCTGCGGCACGCAATTCCTGGATGTGTTTCCAAATTCCGGCCCGGCTGATGTTGAGCGCCTCGCTGATCTCTTCGCCGGAGATATAACCGTCAGAACTTTTAAGGAAATGGATGATTTTATCGAGCATTTTGTATTCGTATATTGTATGAAGTATGTCGTATGTCGCGATATGCGATATACTATATACGACATACGTTTATACTTTGCGCAAACGCTTAACAACTTTTGGTAATTCTTCCAACAGATAATCAACGTCTTCCTCCGTCGTCCACCGCCCGAGCGTCACGCGCAGCGATCCGAAGGCCAGCTCATCGGATAAACCGATGGCTCTTAAAACATGCGACGGCTCCATCGCACCCGACGTGCAGGCCGACCCCATCGAAGCGGCAATGCCTGCCATGTCCAGGCTCATCAAAAGCGATTCTCCCGAAACTTTTTCAAACGAAAAATGCGCGTTGTTGGGCAGGCGCTGGGTCCGATGCCCGTTGACAATGACACCTGCGATGCGCTTGGGGATCTCATTCAACAAGGTGTCCCGCAATTTTTTTTGCAGATCAGCTTCCTGCGCCATTGTGTCCTGGCACAGCTGTATCGCTTTAGCCAAACCGACCGCACCGGCGACATTTTGCGTAGAAGCCCGCAAACCGCGCTCCTGTCCGCCGCCCATAAGAAAAGAAGGCAGGCGAACGCCTTTACGAACATAGAGCGCCGCCACTCCCTTCGGGCCGTAGAATTTATGGGCGGAGAGAGAAAGCGTATCGGCATGAAGCTCCTTAACATTCACCGGAATGTGGCCGACGGTTTGAACGGCGTCGACGTGAAAATGGATATTTTGCTCCCGGACGATTGTACCGATCTCCGCAATAGATTGAATGGTCCCGATCTCATTGCTCGCCTGGATCAGGCAAACCAAAATTGTCTGCCCGGTCAGGGCTTTCTTAAGATTTTGCACATCAACGAGCCCGACCGGGTCAACCGGAAGATACGTAATTGTGTATCCTTCCTTCTCTAAATAATAGATCGGCTCTAAAACCGAGTGATGCTCGATCTGCGAGACGACAATATGCTTCCCTTTATTCTTAAGCTGCCGCGCTATTCCGATAATCGCCTGGTTGTTGGATTCGGTTGCTCCGGAGGTAAAAATGAACTCTTCTGCATTGGCACCCAGAAAGCGGGCCAGCGTCTCCCGCGAGTCTTCCAAGGCCTTCTGCGCTTCGCGGCCCACGCTGTGCGGACTCGAGGCATTCCCAAACTTCTCATAGAAGTAGGGCGTCATCACTTTGACCACTTCCGGGTCAGCGGGTGTCGTTGAGGCGTAATCAAAATATTTTCTTTGCATACTGTTCTCCCAAAATCACCTCAATATACCCTGCCCCGTTTCTATTGTCAACCAAGTTGATATAATTAGTTTACAAAGACGCTCGATTGACAAAACAAACCCCCGATGATATATTTATTGACCTTTGCACAACTAAAAAAAATAAGGAAGTCAGTATCAGATCTTTTCTTCCAGATGACAAAGGTCTAATATTGGGCTTCCATATTGCTATTGGTAAGGAAAAGACCAATAGAAACATTTGTAAGGGCGATATTTGAAAAATTGATGTATCTGGGGGCTGCCCTGGCTTTTGTCAAGATTTATGGAAAAGCCAGGACTGTCCCAATTTCATCAAGAAAACATTAAGGTAAATTGGGGCTGTAGCTCAGTTTGGGAGAGCGCCTGCATGGCATGCAGGAGGTCAGGGGTTCGATCCCCCTCAGCTCCACATTTTAACCCGCTGTAGCCTAATATTAAAGGAAAGCTATTTGCACCATCACAAAACCATTTTTGTTATCGGGACTATCGAAATCCTCATCGGCGGACTGACCCTTTTAGCGACAATCGTTTCCTTATCTTTTTCCTTTAACGCCAAAAGTCCCAATGTTTTGATCTTTGTGATTGTTTCTGCGGCTGTCTCGACGTTCATTGGCATCGGCATTATCCGACATAGAAAACTTGCTTATCAGCTGCTCATCTATTTCTCATCGGTCGTGCTTTTGAGCAAGATCCTGATTTTCATGGGGATCATTGAGCTCAACGGATCGCTGGAAACATTTTTCTCGGCTTCTCTTAAAAATGAAATCTCGGCACTGTATCATGCCTTTGTGATCTTTTATCTGCTGAAACATAACGTTAAGCAGTTCTTCAAAGACGAGCGTTTCATTTAATTTTTACAAGTTCTGCGCTGCCCTCGCTTCACGAAAAACTTTAATAGGTGCGAGGACTGCTTGAGTTCTTTCAGATAAAAACATTTTTGTAAACTCTGCGCTGGAGTGGCGGAATGGCATACGCGCCGGTCTCAAAAACCGGTGTCTTAACAGACGTGAGGGTTCAACTCCCTCCTCCAGCATTGACTTTCCTTAACAAATTGAGGTAGTCAATACCGCACTGACTATCTCGGAAATAGAATTTTGAAAGCACTAAGCATCGTCTGAAAAAGTCAATGCAGTACTGACCACCACCTTAATTCGATAAAGGAAAGCCAGTGCAGCACCATCTTTCCTAAAAGCTAAAAGGTAGATGGTACCGCACCGACTATCTCGAAAATAGAATTTTGAAAGCACCAAGCATCGTCTGAAAAAGTCAATGCAGTACTGACCACCACCTTAATTCGATAAAGGTAAGTCAGGGCAGCACTTGTTTCTATCGACAAAGTTTTAAGGTTACGGTCACGAAACCCGTTTCGTCATTAGGAAACGGCTAAGTTTAAAAAAAATTTATTAATATCATTTATTAATTGTCTCCTCTACGTCACCTTTCAACGATACGGGCCTCGTAACCATAACCACTAAACATTAAAATATTGTTAATGCGCTCCAACCGAAAATTCCTCATCCCGCTTCTCCTTTTTCTTCTCAGCTTCCTCCTTCGCCTTGCTTTGCTAAGCCGCGGGCCCTACCACGTTGACGGCCTGGCCCTGGCCATCGAAGCCGAAAAAACTTTTAACACCCAGCAGCTCCATTTTCTCTTTGGGCCGGGATATCCGTTAACCGTCTTGACGGGGGCGCTGTTCGTCGGGATTTTTAAAATATTTTCGGTGAATGATCCGGTCATGGCGGTTAATTTTATGAGCGCTGTTTTCGGCGCTGCCTGTGTCCCGCTGCTTTATCTCATCGTCCGCAGGATGTTCAATGGGCCCACTGCTGTTTTTAGCTCAGTCGCACTGTCCCTGCTGCCGACTTTTTTCGCCCTCTCCACGTATGGCAAAAACCATACCCAAGCCATTTTTTTCTTACTGCTGGGAATATTTTTTATTTTACGTTACCGCGAGAGCAAAAATATCGCTGCTCTTCTTTGGGCCGGGCTGTCTCTCGGATTCTTGGGAGCAACGCGTATTCAAGACATGCTGCTTATGCTGATCCCGCTCAGCGTTCTGTTTTGGCGCGGTATCGATGCGGAGCATGACAGCCAGCCGACGATAATCACAAAAAATAACTTATGCAAAACTCTTTGGGCGCTTTGGACGATCGCTGCGCTGACCGTCCTGCTGTTCCATGTGCCGTTTCTGCTGCAATCCACCAACAACCATTATCAAAACCAATTCTCAAATTTTTTCCAGATAGGACTCACCGCGAATTACCTTGGGATAAGCCCCCGCATGCTCTCCTTCAGCCTCTTTCTTACCGCCCGGGAATTCACTGTTCCCGGAATTATTTGCAGCCTTTTAGGATTAGCGCTTCTCAGCCGCGATAAACGCCGCACGCTCTTTTTCCTGCTTCTGTGGATCATCGTGCCGATCGCTTTTTACGGTAATTTGCGGACCACGGTCCCGCGGTTCCTCGTTATCAGCTTCATCCCGCTCGCGATCGCCTTGGGGTATTTTGTTTCACAAGTCATACGATCCCGTCCCAAAACAAAATATCTCGTCGTCATTTTATTTTCTGTGTTGATCTGTTTTCCGTTCCTGAAAATTTACCCCACTCTATCCTTGCGCCACACCCATGAGCAGCTCCCCCGTTTTTCCCGCTGGGTGGGACAAAAAACTCCGAAAAATGCCAGGATCATCACCGCCGACGAAGCTCTTTTTATCGAATACTATGCCCGCCGCTCCACCTTGCCGCAGCTCCATTCGATGACCGCCCCCGTCCGCCCGGAAGAACTCGCAGAATACAAAAACCGGGTCGATCAATTGCTGAGCCAAGGCATCCCGGTCTACATTATCGTCCAAGGTGCCTATCAAGGAACGATCTATGAGACATTTAACGTTTTTATTGAAAACAATTATGACTTGATCAACGTGGGCGACAAGGCCGCCGAGGATTGGCACAGAGGAGAACACCACTGGGTGATAG
The DNA here is from genome assembly GCA_001805615.1 of Omnitrophica WOR_2 bacterium RIFCSPHIGHO2_02_FULL_48_11. Classification (GTDB taxonomy): domain Bacteria; phylum Omnitrophota; class Gorgyraeia; order Zapsychrales; family GWA2-47-8; genus 2-02-FULL-48-11. Next base: position 6,236 of record MHGP01000089.1, on the reverse strand, counting down.
GACGCTGGACACTATTTCAAATCGCGCCCAAGGCATCCGCGGGTCATTGAAAGCACAGCTTGATCGTGTCCCACACGGCGCGCGGACCGTGCTTGATAATATTAAAACTTCCCGGAATGAATTCCCGGGTCGCCGCCGCAATTTCGCGGACCGACAAATGTTTTTCCCGCGCCTGTTTAAGCCATTCGATATGAATGGTAAATCCGTCGGCTTTCAAATCCAACACGGCTAAAGCACTTTTCTTAAACGCCACTGTTCCCGAGCCGATATCGTGGACGGAAATTTTAAACAGTATTTTGCACAAAAAATAATAACAGCGGCTCAGCCCGCGCCGTAAAGCAGGGATCTGATTTTTCCCGCCCAGATAACGCGAGACAACCACCACATCGTATTTTTGAATCTCTTCGGCCAGGCCGGCCAGAACTTCTGTCCCGAACGGCAAATCACAATCGCAATAAATAATATACCGCCCCTGAGCCGCCTGAAACAATTTGCGCAGCGTAAATCCTAAACCATAATTTTTATCGTTATAAAAACACCGGATATCCGGGGATTGACCGGACAACTTCTCTAAGACAGCCCGGCTTTCATCCGGGCTCCCGTCGTCGCAGAACAATATTTCCGACTCGCGCCCGAGAAGCGGCAACGCTTTTTTAAGCTCGGCCGCGCTACGCTCAATGGTATTTTTTGAATTATAGACTGGAATGACAATCGATATGTCCATAAGGATCCCGGGAAGAACACAGCTTAGATCGAACTGAAATAACTCCGAAAAGCCTGATTACCCTCGTAGGCTTCAAGAAACTTCCCCTGCCGGCGGTACAATTCCAACGCCTTGTTAAGGTGCGTCCGGGCTTCCTGTCTTTTTTCCTCCTGGGCATAAAGTCCGGCCAGATTGTAATACGCTTCGGGGAATTCCGGCTGCAGGCGGATAGCTTCCTGGAGCGCCGCTTTGGCCTCTTCATACTCCGTCAGTGTCAGATACACATTGGCCAGCGTAAAAAAGAGATCCGCGTCATCCCTCTTTAAAAGGATCGCCTGCTCCAGTGTTTTCGCCGCCTGCGGCACCTGGCCCTGGCTCAAATAAATGATCGCCAGGTCCCGCCGCATAAAAGCGCTCTGCGGATTTTCCCTAACGGCTAATTCGTAAAAGGTGATTTCATTCTTCCAATCTTGATTGCGCAAATAAGTACGGCCGGAATAAAACGCAATAATCAGCAAAAGGATCCCCAAACCCGCGCGGCGGCTGCGGCCTCCCGCCTTGCCCGGCTGACATATTTTTTCCAACCACAGCGCTGCCCAAAGACAAAACCCCAGCAATCCCGGATAAAGGTACCGTTCTCCAAAATAAATTCCGCTCGGAACAATATTGGAAACCGGCAGCAGGCTCAAAAAAAACCAGCCCAGACAGAACGACACCAAAGGCTTTTCTTTAAAATACCGAACCATAAAATAACCGATGATTCCCAGCACAATGACCGCCGCAAACACCTGCGTGTCCAAGATCGACTGCGACAAAACCGCGGCCCGGTCAAAATCTTCCGGCCCGTACGAGAAAATCCCGTCGGAAATAATATGATTCACCGTGAGCGTCACGGGAACAAAACAGATCCAGATATACTCCAAGAGCGCCTTGACGATCACCAGCATGGTCAAATAAAAACTTTCGTATAAATAGCCGCCGCGTGAGATCGAACCGAGCACCGCGAATTTCGCCAAAACATAAAATAACGCCAGGATAAAATAAGGCAGGACCCGCTTGGCCTTTGTCAGCCATTTTTCCTGTCCCGGCCGCAGGCATACGTCATACCACAAAAATAATACCGGCAAAGCGATCGTCAATTCGTGCGTAAAGATCGCCAATGCCGCGAACACCAACGGCAAACGCCGCCGGCCTTTTTCATCGCCCCGGATATAAAGATCAAAGGCGATAAATAAAAATAGCACACCGATCATGTCCACGCTCGCCGTTAAATACGTGATCGCCTCGACCTGGACGGGATGCAGAGCAAACAAAAGCGACGCGGCAAAAGCGATCCACGAGCTCTTGGCCAGAAATAAACAAATGCGGTACACAAAAATGATCGAAATGAGATGCACCAAAAGCGATACGACATGATAGCCGAACGGCTTCAGGCCGAAACAATGATAGCTCAGCGCGTGAAATAATGTCTTTAAAGGAGAATAGACCCCGGCCTGGCCGTCGGGCGGGATATAGGAGACAAAGAATCGGGGCAAGTTGGCCCAGCTCTGGATCAGCGGCCAATCCACGATAAAATCAAAATCATCCATCACAAATTGATTATGAAAAATATTGCTGAAGGTCAGAAAAGTTAATACCAGCAGGACAGCGAGGTTGCTATAATCTTTGGCGAATTTCATTTTTTATTTGTCGAGGAATGGCGCAATTGCCCCCTTGCTCTGCTCGGGGACTGCTAAATCATTTTTCAAGATTTTTTTGCGGAATGCCTTAGCTGCCCGCAGGCCGCGGCCACGTCCGGTCCGCGCGGCGTGCGGATCATGGCCAGCACACCGTATTCGGCCAGCCGGTCCCGAAAGGCATGCATGTCCTTGACCGAAGGCCGTTCATGTTCAAATTCCGCCACTTTATTATAAGGGATCAGATTTATTTTACAGAGCATGCCTTTTAAAAGCTCTCCCAATTCCTGCGCCGCCATATCGCTGCAGGTCACATCCTTGATCAAAATATATTCAAAAGTGATCTGCCGGTTGGTGGCATTGATGTATTCCCGGCAAGCCGCGATCAGGTCCTTGAGCGGATATTTGCGGTTCACCGGCATAAGA
>MHGP01000089.1:0-3389 GCA_001805615.1 Omnitrophica WOR_2 bacterium RIFCSPHIGHO2_02_FULL_48_11 | reverse complement strand
GATCCGCCGGGCCGCGATGTTCATCCCCTCTGCCGAATTCATAATGCGGATCGCTTTCAAAAGGTTATCATAATTATCCAGGGGCTCCCCCACTCCCATGAAAACAATGTTCGTCAAAGGAACAGCTTGCGCGGATCTTTTGGCATGCAGGATCTGGCTGACGATCTCGGCCGAGGTCAAATTGCGCGTCCATCCGCCGATCCCGCTGGCGCAGAAACGGCAGCCGAATTTGCAGCCGGCCTGGGTCGACACGCACACCGTGGTCCGTTCTGCCGTCGGGATCAGGACGGTTTCGACCTTTTCCCGATCTCCGAGGGTGAAAAGAAACTTTTTGGTTTTGTCCGTGGATTTGGCTTCGGTCACAAAAGACTGCGGCAAAAACACAAAATCATCCTGCAAACGCTGGCGCAAAGGCGCCGGAAGATTTTTCATCTCCGCAAAACTGTCGACACATTTTTTGTACAGCCAATCAAAGATTTGCGCCGCACGAAAGGCAGGCTCTCCAATACTTTGGAGATATTGCGTAAGTTCTGCGTGGGATAAGCCGCGGATGTCAGATTTAATCATATTTTTAAAAGTCACAGAGTCACAAAGACACAACGTCACACGTCGCTTCATGCTTTACATGTGGCATTGTGACCTTATGACGTTGCGACATGTTTCAATTTTCCGAGAATTGACCGATCTGGCGGAATTTTTTATAACGGGCTTCCAATAACTCCGCACGCGGGACAGCGGATAACTCTTTGATATTTTTAAGCAGGGTTTTCTTCAAATGCTGCGCCACTTCTTGGGGATTTCGATGCGCGCCACCGGGCGGCTCAGGGACCATTTCATCCACGATCCCAAATTTTAAAAGATGCTCTGCGGTCAACTGTAGGGCATTGGCCGCGTCCGCGGCTTTCACGCTGCTGCGCCAAAGGATCGAGGCGCATCCTTCCGGTGAAATCACCGAATAGTACGCGTTCTGCAAAATAATGACCCGGTCCGCCACACCTACGCCTAACGCGCCGCCGCTTCCCCCTTCGCCGATAATGGTGGCGATAATCGGGGTCGCGATCTTGCTCATATCCCGGATATTGCTGGCAATCGCCTGCGCTTGGCCGCGTTCTTCCGCCCCGACCCCCGGATAGGCACCGGGCGTATCGATCAAAACAACAATGGGAAGATGAAATTTTTCCGCCATTTGCATCAAGCGCATGGCCTTGCGGTAGCCTTCCGGATGAGCGCAGCCAAAATTGCGCATGACATTTTCTTTCGTATCCCGACCTTTTTGATGCCCCATGACCATGACCTGCACGTCATCGATCTTGGCAAAACCGGCGATCAACGCCAAGTCATCCGCAAACAGCCGGTCCCCGTGCAATTCCACAAAATCACTGGTGATCATGTGAATATAGTCCAGCGTATAGGGCCGGCGGGGATGACGGGCGATCTGCACCCTCTGCCAATCGGTCAGCTTATCATAGATCTCGGCCTTGATTTTTTCTAGTTTTTGCTCGAGCTTTTTTATTTCCGGATCCAAATTGATCTTTTTACTCGACCCGAAATTCTTAAGCTCGTTGATCTTAGCCTCTAATTCAATAATCGGTTTTTCAAAATCCAGTGCGCTCATAGGTTTTTTATTACGAAAGTTAAACTAGAGAAAGGCAGTCCCAGCTACCTCTTGCTTTTGGAAGGTTGGGGCGGCGTCAGCAATCAATCAACGATTGTGACCTCGGTATTCACCGGGACTAAGGAATACAATTCCTCGACCTCTTCATTGCGCATGCGGACACAGCCGGCAGTCACTTGCTGACCGATCGTTTCCGGATCGATAGTGCCGTGGATGCCGTATCCCGGGAGATCGAATCCCATCCAGCGGCTCCCTAAAACATTGGAAGGACTTTCCGGCGGAACAACAACGCCCCGGTTAAACCAGACCGGATCGACGAGTTTATTGACAATCTTGAACTTTCCCACCGGCGTACCGTTATTCGCACCGGTCGATACGCGATAAACTTTAACGACTTCATTATCATTCTTCAAGGTCAAAACATTCTGGGATTTATCGACGTAAATATTAAAATGCCCGCGCCAGATGCGCAGCTTTTGTCCCAAATAGATTGTATCCCCCGCCAGATTGTTGTTTCTTTTGATCAACTCAACCGTAGTATTATATTTCTTGGCTAATTTCCCCAGCGTGTCCCCCGATTGCACTTCGTGCACCACCACATTATCAGACGGGCCGGCCGAAAAGATCATATTCATATTCAAATCTTCCGCTTCCCGCTGCACGGTCTCCACATTGTCGGCGTTAGGATATTCCAGGAGGATCTTTTGGTAAATTTCCCGCGCTTCAGCCAATTTATGGTCCTTTTTCAGGGCCACCGCCTGGCTGTAAAGCTGCTTGGCATTAGGAGAAGCAGCGCCGACCTGGGTCTCCTCCGCGGTCTTTTGATTTTTTGCCAAAATCGCTACCGCAATGATCACCACGACTACGCCTACTCCTATGGCTATGGCTTTTTTGTCCATAGTCCTTTCCTCCTTTATGATTACAAAACCCAACGATAATAAAGGATCACCGCTAAAGTAATCCCCACCAGAGCTCCGACAAGGACCTGAATCGGCGTATGCCCGATGAACTCTTTGAGCTCTTCCGATTCGATCTTTCCCTTCCAGTACATATCATCCAGAATTTTATTTAAAATTTCCGCCTGCTGTCCGGTGGAACGCCGCACCCCTTGGGCATCAAACATCGTCACCAAGGCAAAAACCGCTGCCAGGGCAAACTCTAAGGAACTGAACCCTTTCTGCAGACCGCAGCTGGTGGCCAACGCGGCAGCCCCGGCCGCATGGCTCGAAGGCATTCCCCCTGTTCCGATAAACCATTTGAAATTGAACCGTCTCTCTGTAATGACCCCCAGGACGACCTTTGTGCACTGGGCGATCGCCCAAACCAGGAAGGTTATCATAAGGATTTTATTACTAACGATTTGCGTAAAAATATTCGGCTGCATGATGAAACATTTTTCCTGTAGGTGCAGATTGCTCAAAAACGCAAAAGTTGACGAGATTGGAATATTATGTTAAGTTACATTATAGTATTGACCCTCAAAAAAGCAAGATTTTTCCCTCTTCCTCCTCGATTTCCGATAAAAGAAGTCACCAAGTCACCAGACACCAAGTCACAAGTTATTTTCAGCTGTTACGTGTGACATGGTGACGCTGTGACATTTTTGACCCTACATTATGTTATCCAAAATCTACAGCTATGGAATATCCGGCCTGGAAGCTTATCCCGTGACGATCGAAGTGGATGTGTCCAACGGTCTGCCCGCCACTATTATCGTCGGTCTACCGGATAATGCCGTCAAAGAAAGCAAGGAGCGGGTCCGGGCAGCCATCAA
>MHGP01000088.1 GCA_001805615.1 Omnitrophica WOR_2 bacterium RIFCSPHIGHO2_02_FULL_48_11 | reverse complement strand
CTAATCCAAATTTAGACTGCCGATTTGTCATCGCCGGCAACGGCCCGGAGTATGGCTGCTTAAAGGAAAAGATCAAAATCTGCCGACTTGAGAAGAAATTTATTTTAACCGGAATGGTCACCAAGCAGGCGATCAAAGAATTGCTGGCTGATACCTTTGTTGCTCTTATCGTTTCGCATGTTGAAGGTCTGCCTTTGGTGCTCGTCGAAGCCATGGCCATGAACGTGCCGGTTATCACCACCGATGTCGGGGCGGTCAAAGAAGTTGTGCAGAGTGGAGTCAACGGCTTCATTGTCCCGGCAGAACATCAAGTGGCGGAGAACGTCTCGGCTATTCTGCTGGATTTATTACGAAATTCCGATAAACACGCAAAGATCGCGGAAGTTGCGAGACAAACGGTCCTTGCCAAGTTTTCCATGGGGACAATGATCGAGGGATATAATCGTATTTTCAATGATGTGCTTGGGGTGCGTTAAATGGAGAAACCTTATTTATATATTAATTATGAAAACGGCCAGGCTAGGGTCCAAGGGACTGCGGTTTATACTTTTGGGCATCAACTGGATGCTCCGCTCGTGGATGGACGACCTCAGGGGGTCTATGCCCAGTGGAGGTGGGATGGAACTTCTTTAACAGTGACCAATGACACTTTTGGTTTTTATCCGCTTTATTATTATTGTGATGAAAAGAGCGTGTGTGTGTCGCCGTCCTTGAGTAAAGTTTTAGAAATTATCTCGGATCGAGACTTGGATTATCCGGCCTTGGCGGTATTCTTGCGGTTGGGATTTTTTATTGGGGAAGATACACCGTTTGAAAATATCAAGGCACTGCCGCCCAACGCGGATTTTGTTTGGAAAAAAGGCAAGTTTGCCGTCTGGGGTGGTCTTTCACTTCCGCGGGCGGTTTCCGATAACCGGGAAGTTGCCATCGGCCGTGTGATCGAATTATTTCGCCAAGGTTTGAGCCGCCGTCTGCCGAAGGGTCAGCCGTTCGTGCTGATGTTGAGCGGTGGATATGATTCGCGGCACATTCTCCTTGAACTCTTGCGGTTGGGAGAGAAAAATGTCCTTTGTGTCACCACTCGTAAATATCCACCTTCCACAGGCGATGATATGCGTGTGGCCCAAAAGGTGACAAAAGAATTGAGTGTCCCGCATAAGATCATTGAACAGCAGATTCCGCGCCTTACCGCCGAGCTTAAGAATTTAGAAAAAACAAATTTTTGTGCGGATGAGCATGCCTGGATTTTAGAAACAGCCGAATACTTTAAGAATAAGACAGCGGTCCTTTATGACGGTATTGGCGGCGGGACATTATTGATGAGTAATGAGCCGGAAAGAGAATGTGCCTTGCTCCTTCAGGCAGGACGTCTCAAAGAGGCCGCCGACAGAATTCTTACACAATGGTATAAACGTGATGAGAAGAGCTTTCAGTTAACCTTAAGCAGGGACTTCTATCAACGGACCAATGTTGAATGCGCCCGTGAGCATCTTATCAAAGAACTTAAAAAGCATGTCGCCGCCGCCGATCCGTTTGTTTCATTTAATTTTTGGAACCGCGCCCGGCGCGAGATCGCGCTCAGTTCTAACGGCATTTTTTCTCATATCCCCACGGTGTATTGCCCGTTTTTGGACCATGCCCTGGTGCAATATGCTCTTTCATTGCCGGTGGATACGCTGGGGGCAAAGTCGTTCAGACAGGAAATGGTCCGGCGGGCTAATCCGGAGTGGTCGCACATTCCTTTTGATGATGATGAGGACCGGGATCAACAAACAAGCAGACACCAGGCACAATTTATCCGGGATCTGACGTGGCACCTTATGCAAAGGAATTTATTCAAATCGAAATACCTGCAGATGCATTATTTGCTCCCGCGGATGTTTAAGTCTTTGCTGAACCGTAAGTACGCGCAGTCATTATGGTGGATCCATCCGCAGGTCATTTTATATTTATCGGAGCTTGAGAAGTTGCAGTATAAGTCGTTGCAGCGGCGGGTAGCCGAGGGAGTTCAGTCATAATGGTAAGTTTGCTGATCTGTACCCATAACCGCTGTGAAAGCCTCAAAGACATCCTGGCCAGCCTGGCCGGCCAGAAGACAGACAAGGATTTTGATTTCGAAATTCTCGTGGTGGACAACGCTTCGACGGACGAGACCAAGGTAGCTGTCGAGTTCTTTCGGGGACGGTTCAATAGCCGGCTGCGGTATTTGTATGAGCCGCAGAAAGGTAAGCCTCACGCGATGAATTTAGGGATCAAGGAGGCCCAAGGCGACATTATTGCTTTTACCGATGATGACTGTCTTATTGAGGATGAGGAATTTCTCAGCAAGATCGCTAAAACATTTCGCGAACAGGGAAGTGCGATCGGCTTTATCGGCGGCAAGATTCTGCCGAAATGGTTAGGCGGACCTGCTCCGGAGTGGGTGACCCAGTCATTTATGGGGCCGCTGGCGCTGTTGGATTACGGCAGTCAGCCCTTCATCCTTGATAAAAATCTCGCAGAATTCAAGCGGAAACTTTTTTACGGCGCTAATTTTGCCTTTCGCAAAGAACTTTTGCTGAAATACGGCGGATTTAAGGTGGATAAAACACTGGCACAGGATACGGATATTTGCCTGCGTTTGGTTCACAGCGGAGAAAAGGGGTTGTATGCTCCTGACATTCGGGTTTTGCATAAAGTTCCGGCCCAGCGCCTGACGTCGAAATATTTTTATGAGTGGTTTTATAAACGCGGGATCTATCGAGATGACGATGAAAAATATACGCCGAAGTTTTATCACCCGTTTGGAGTGCCTTTCTGGCTGGTGCGCCAAACGCTGCAGTTCTATTTTAAATCGCTTTTTAGTTCACAATTGGCCGACCGTATCCACTACCGCTGCTGGGCCTATTTTAACTTGGGACGCATGATGAAATTAGCGAAAGGAACAAGCTAAATGGACCAAATAAAAACATATGAGCCGGACAATTCTTTGCGCAAGGGGTATGGCGCGCTTATCCGTGAAATCATTGCGGAGATTAAAGACAGCCGCTGGCTCACGTACCAGCTTTTTAAACGGGACTTTTTTTCGATGTATAAGCAGTCCTTTATCGGGATTTTATGGATTTTCATTATGCCGGTTATGAATGTTATGGTATTCGTTATGTTGCATAATTCCGGGATATTCAATTTTGGGACAATGAGCGTCCCTTACCCGTTATTTGCCATTTCAGGGATAGCTTTCTGGCAGTTATTTGCGGTCGGGATCACTGCTTGCAGTAATTCATTGTCATCGGCGGGGGACATGATCAAGCGCATCAACTTTTCTAAGAAATCTCTAGTGATCGCGCCGGTCGGTCGCACTTTGGTGTCGTTCTTGGTGCAGTTTATCCTGGCGGGGATTTTATGCCTTAGGTACCAATTTGTCCCGCATCCCTCCATTGTTTTTGTCCCGGTTGTTGTCTTATTCATTGTTTGTTTGACCTTGGGGGTAGGATTTATCGCGGCTATTTTAAACGCCATCGTCCGTGACACGGGGAATCTATTGACCGTTTTAGTCACCTTTTTAATGTATTTAACACCGGTGTTGTATGCCAAACCTAAGATCGGGCTCTTGGCCGGATTGACTGAGTTTAATCCCTTGCATTATTTGGTCTCGGCCGGCCGGGATCTCATCTTGGTCGGGCACATCCAAGAACCTTTCGGATTTCTAGCGGCGGCCGTATTCTCGGTTGTACTGCTTTTTATATCACTGATAATATTTCATCTAACTGAAACCCGCATTGCAGAAAGAATTTAACATGAGTCAAGACATTTTGATAAAAGTAGAAGGCGTTTCAAAAAAATTTTCAAAGTCTATCCGAGATTCCATGATCTCCGGGATCACCGACATCGGACTGAACCTCCTGGGGATGTCATCCAATTCCGAGACTTTGGGTGAAGGTGAATTTTGGGCAGTGAATGACGTTTCGTTCGAAGTCGCGCGGGGAGAAACCCTCGGACTTATCGGATCAAATGGTTCCGGGAAAACCACTTTGCTTAAAATGATCAATGGTATCTTCTGGCCGGATAGAGGCAAAATTATGGTGAAGGGACGGGTGGGTGCGCTGATTGCGGTCGGTGCCGGGTTTCATCCTCTTTTGACAGGACGGGAGAATATTTATATAAATGCGGCTATCTTAGGAATGACCAAGGCAGAGGTTAGCAACAAGTTTGATGCTATTGTGGATTTTGCCGATATCGGCGATTTTTTGGATACGCCGGTCAAACATTATTCCAGCGGAATGTTCGTGCGCTTGGGGTTTGCGATCGCAGTACATTCCCATTCGGAAATTCTTTTAGTTGATGAAGTGTTATCCGTTGGAGATATAAAATTCCAAGCCAAATGCATGAATAAGATGAAACAATTAGATAGGGACGGAGTGACAATAATTTTTGTCTCCCACAGTCTTAATTCGGTTGAGTTGTTATGCGATAAAACGGTCTATATTTCAAAAGGGAAAGTTAAATACCAAGGTAATACTCGGGAGGTTCTGGCTCAGTTCAAGAAAGACGCCTTTGAAGGGAAGGAAATCGAAATCAATTCGGTCCGCATAGGCACAAAAGAAATCGAGGTCCAAAGAGTTGATTTTCTTGACAATCAAGGTAAGAGCAAAAAGTATTTTAAGCGGGGGGAAGATCTCACCGTTAAGATCTGTTTTGAGGCCAAGGGGACATTCCAAAGCCCAGAGTTCTCGGTAGGGTTTAATACTGACGAAGGGATTGAGGTTTCCAAGGCTACGACCCGAGACCACAGTTTTACCATTGATGAGGTCAGCGGAAAAGGTGAGCTTAATTATGTGGTTAAAGCCTTGCCGTTTAACTTGGGGAAATATTTGATCAGTATCGGCTGCTGGGATTCCACGGGGCATGTGGCGTATGACCATCAGGAGAAGATGTATGAAATAATTATTGAAGACGGTGTTATCGACAGCAGGATCCATGAGCGATTCGGGCTTGTTCATGTCCCGGCCCGATGGTCTTTACATAAAAATGCGTGAGAAAGAATGAAATGAATAAAATAATTAAGATTCTTTATACTAAATTAGCGCGCGTTTATTTTTTTATACGATTTATTATTTTAAGCGTGCGGCAGATGTCCAGAAGACTGCCGGAAGACCGTCCGAAGATCATCTTTCATCTTATGGATGACCGGCTGTACCGTGACGGTGACGGGAGCGGACGTTACGCGTACTTGATAATGAACCTATTCAGCGAAGGAGGCTATAGCGTTTTTTTTTATAAAGATTTGAACTTCGCCGGTTTTATGGGATTGGGACGCTACGGCAGGTTCAGTTATTTTGTCAAGAACCTTAAGTTCATCTCGCGGCTCCCGGATGATACGGAAAATTATATTTATGCCTTTGATAATATCGACGCCGGCATCCTTGATAAAGCCTGGGAAAAACGGATTTATGTGAATGTCCTTAAACCAGCCTATTGCAAGATCAGTGAGGTGATTTGGATTCCATACTTCTTTCATCCGTACATGTATAAATTAAAACAGGACAAAAGAATTTTGGGGATGCGGAAAACCCCAAAGAAGATAAGGGCATTCTTTGGCGGTAATACGACCATCAAATATTATAATAACCCTGCGTTGCGGAGCTGCTATGGCCAAATGAGCAGGTCCGAAGGTGTGAATGCTCTCATGGAATTGGGAGATAAAGCAAAATTGATTAACCGGACGGCAGATTATAGAAAGGTCCTCAACGGCGCAAGTTATCGGAATGAATGTTTTATTTTTAAGACAGACCGGGCCGGCTTTATCAGGCATGAAGAATGGACGCGCGGTGTCGTCGCTAGCGACTTTTTTGTTTGCCTTTCTGGAACAGATCTGCCGATGTGCCATAATGCCATCGAATCTATGGCGGTGGGAACAATCCCCATCATCAGTTATTCCGACTGGTTTTTCCCATCCTTAGAACATAAGAAGAATGCCATTATTTATACGGACAAAGCGGATATGATTCTTAAGATTAAAGAAGTGTTTGAAATGAAAAAAGATGAAATCCAATGCATGAGAGAAAATGTCCTTCAATATTATGACACTTATCTGGTGTCCGGGCGCTTTATTCAAAATGTTGAGAGAACGGGCAGAGATGATGCTACGATCATGCTGCATCCGAGGCTGGTCCCTACACCTCAGGAAGAACAAGTAGGACAGGCGGCCATTAAGGAAATGAATAGCTATTTTATCAAGAAGGAAAAAATCAGTGCGGGAAGCAGAGATAAAAATGGATGAAATGGTCAGCATAGTGATCCCGGCTTATAACAGAGCTGCTAAAATTGCGGACGCCGTCCGGAGCATTCAGCAGCAGACGTATAAGAATTGGGAGATCATCGTAGCTGATGATGGATCCTCGGATAATACTTTGAAAGTTATTGAAGATATGGCTAAGGAGGATAAGCGTATCCGTTCGGTAAGGCATGAGCGCAATAAAGGGGCGCAGACTGCGCGCAATTTAGGGATCCGGGCCGCTCGTGGGCCGTGGATCGCTTTTTTAGATTCTGATGACCAATGGCTTCCAGAAAGTCTGGAAATGCGATTAAGGTTGGCTCAGCAGGAGGATGTTGCGGTTGTTCATTCACTAGCATATATCGTGCACAAGGATAAACCTATGGAGATTTATCATTTGCCGGCGTGGCGCGGACAAATTTATAAGAATGTTTTAAGTCATGAAGGGCCGATGTTCCAGTCTTTATTGGTAAGAAAAGAGGCTTTAGAAAAGATCGGGTATTTGGATGAATCGGTAGTTGCTTATCAGGAATGGGATACGGCGATCCGCTTGGCCAAGTTTTATCCGTTTGGATTTGTCGCAAAACCGACATTTATTTACGATTATACGAGCCAAGATGCTATATCGCGAAATTCGATTAGAAGCGCGAAAGGGTATGAATATATCCTGAAAAAACATTTTGGCGATATAGTGCGGTATGCTGGTTTGGCCGCGGTCGCTTACCATTACAACGTCATAGCGCGCTGGTACTATGAGGGTGGAGATGCTCGGCAGGCGCAGCGCCATTCACGATTGTCGTTATTTTTTCAATTAATTAACCCAGTAATTTATCTGCGCAAGCTGAAAAGTTTTATTCGTAAGCCATAATTTTAAATTTGAGAGGGTAATAAATGATTCGAGTTGTTTTAAGTAAAATAAAGAATTCGATTAAGGAACCGGTGGTTAATTTTATTTTAAACATGCTGATGTCCCCAGCCAAGAATTTTCAAGGCCGGCGGCTGTTTGATGCCTCAGAGCTTCGCTTGCTGCACAAAGCGCTCCTGTCGCAGAACCTTTTCGGTATTGATGGAAAATTCGTTCCGGAATTCGAGAAAGAATACGCCAAATTTTACGGTGTGCCTTATGCGGTCGCGTCAACGTCCGGAACAGCGGCGATCCATACCGCGCTCGGTGCGTTGGATTTAAATCCCGGGGACGAAATCATCACCGCCCCGATCACGGATCTGGGCACGATCATTCCGATTTTGTATCAACAGTGTATCCCGGTTTTTGCCGATGTTGATCATTCATACAATATGGACCCTAAAGATGTTGAAAAGAAGGTCACGTCGCGCACGAAAGCGATCTTAGTTGTCCATCTTCTCGGCAACCCGTGCGATATGGACGCGATGCTGGCAGTCGCGCGGAAACATAACATTCCGGTCGTTGAAGATTGCTCTCAGGCCCATGTGACGGAATATAAAGGGAAGTATGTCGGCACCATAGGCGATATCGGCTGTTACAGTTTTCAGCAGGCCAAACACATGACGACCGGCGACGGCGGAATGACGATCACTTCGAACAAGGCGTATTATGAAAAAATGAAACTTTTTGTGGATAAAGGTTACGCCCGTCAAGGCTGGGGATCACGCGCCTATCTATTTTTGGGGATGAATTATCGGATGAATGAATTAACTGCCGCGGTAGGTCTGGCCCAGTTAAAAAAGGTCAAAGAGGTCGTAAAAAAACGGAATGAATTAGGAACGTATATGACCCAACTTTTAACTGGGCTGCCAGGGGTTATCCCGGCTCCGGTGACCGAGGGAGCGAAAGCTTCGTACTGGCAATATCCGGTTTATATCAAACAGGGAAACATTGAAACCCTGGCCAAGAAGATGATCGACCAAAAAGTGTGGGCGCTCGCTGGATATACGGGGAAGCCGATCTATCTGTGCAGTGAATCGCTCACGAATAAAAAGACATTCGGGACTTCAGGTTTTCCGTTCAGCACGAAAGTCACCGACAAGGTTTACGAATATAACGAAGGTTTGTGCCCCAAGGCCGAGGATTTGCTGCGGCATATGATCTTGATCCCGTTGAACGAGTCCTGGGATAACGCTCGTGTTGAAAGGGCGGTTTCTGTTCTGAAAAGCTGTTTAGGAGACAGCCCGGTAATAAAAGAGACCCCTAAGGCGGCGGCTGTTCCTGTTGAAACGAAGGCTGAGAAAAAGGTCCGCATCGCTATTATCGGTTGCGGTCAGATGGGAAGATGGCATCTTAACGCGTATAAACAAAATTCCCAGGTAGAGCTGGCCGCGTTCGTTGATTCGGATTTATCGAAAGCGCAAAAGTTTGCGCAAGAAGCCGGCGGAAAGGTCTATGTCTCTCATCAGGATATGTTAAAAAATGAAAAATTAGACGGAGTGAGCTTGTGCACGGTCCCCAACAGCCATTATGCGATCGGGCTGGATCTTTTGAATGCCGGGGTGAATGTCCTGTGCGAAAAACCGTTGGCGGTCTCGGTCCGGGAAGCTCAAGCCATGACCGCGAAAGCAAAGGAAAAGAATAAATTACTTTTGGCGGCGTTTAAATTTCGCTTTTTTGAAGAAGTTCAAAAAGCCAAAGAATTGTTAGATAAAAACAGTTTGGGCCGGATATTAAATTTTCGCCTGATGTTTGGCGGCTACATTAATATGGAAGGCAGCTGGTACGCCGATAAAAAGATCTCCGGCGGGGGGATCATTATGGACAATGGCCCACACGCCTTCGATCTTATCCGGTATCTTTTGGGCGATATTGAAAAGGTGAGCGCGGAAACGACCACATCACAGAATATATCAGTTGAAGATACCGCCCAGGTGAGCTGTGTTCTCAAGAACGGGGCAAAAGGTGTGATCGATGTCAGCTGGACAACATCGGTCCCGGCCAATAATTATTTGGAAATTTACGGCGAGGACGGCTGTCTGCTCTTGGATTTCAAAGGGCTGTCGTATAAATTTAAAACGTGGGATGAATTCAAACGGATCGATAACGCCGGGAATATGAAAATCGCGTTCAACCGCCAGATCGATCATTTTGTCGGCGCGCTTCAAGCCGGTGTTCCGAGCATCATCACCAATCAGGACGGGTTATTGACTCAGCAGGTCATTGAGAATGCGTATGTGTCGTTGAGAGTTAAGGAGAAAGAGTTAGATGCAACTATTCGATAATAAAACGCCCTGGCGGGAAATCATCATCAATACAGTCTTCGCTTTTTTAATGGGAGCTGGGATTCTTTATATTCAGAGCGAAAACCCATTTGTTTTTGCCTATCTCACCACTGAAGATTGGTGGGGGGAATTCGCTACAGCTGTGGCGTATGTTTTATCAGCTATGTTAATTTTGCTTGCGATGAAAAATGAAAAGGCGGTCCGGAAACCTGGCTATGGATTGATGGCTTTTGGCTTTTTCTTTATCGGGATGGAGGAAATTAACTGGGGGCAAAGGCTGCTGCGGATCGCCACCCCCGATGTTATTTCAAAATTTAATTATCAATCCGAGATCAATCTCCATAATACGGTCTTTTTGCCGGTCATGACTATTTTTTGTTATGTCCTTATTGTTTGGATATTTATCCTGCCGGTTTTGGTATCCCGGGTCAAAATTATCAGTTACTGGAATGACAGATTAAATATACCGCGGCCGTCATGGCCGCAGGTACCTTACTTTTTTCTCGCCATGTTCATATTTATCTTTAATCCCTTGGTGAATCATGAGCCGGGAGAGTTGATGCTCAGTCTTGCGTTCCTCAATTTCGCGACGGGTATTTATTTTGATAATCAAAATAAAATGCTGAATATAAGAAGGCCGGGGATTATTTCTTTTTGTGTGTTGGCTATTTTGTTGGTGACTATGACGGGACTTTTGGTTTCGGTCGGCTCTCGAAAGAGCACTTACAACTGGCGGCTGCATTTTATGGCATCAAAGGAATATCCTGATCGCGGCCTTTATAAACAGGCGGAGATGGTTTTTGAATATATGGTCGATAATCCGGAATTTAAGGATCAGAAGGACATTGCTTTGGATTATGCCATATTCTTGCAAGGGATCGGCAGTCCAAAGGTAAAGTTGATGTTGCAAAAAGCGCTCCAGGAACAGTATCGATGCGCACAACAAAATTCTGAGCAGCCGGGTTGTTATCGCAATGCGGGTATTGTTTTGCGGATGCAGAATGATATGGACAGGGCCCAAGAAGAATTTCAAAAGGCCATAAAGAAAGACAAGATGCGCCTTCAAAAAGCGACATTAGCTTGGGAGAAGTCATATATTCTGTTTTCCCTGGGAAAAACTTATGTGGAAATGGGTGGGAACACAGCTTTAGCTTTACAATATTTACGTGAGGCTCGCGAGCTGACTTCCGCAAGCCGTGAGAAGGACAATATTAAACAATGGATCCTGAGAGCTGAGCAATCTATTCGTAAAGAGGAGACTTTGTAGCCATGTTCAGTTTGACCAAAAAAATCATGAATTTTGCTGACCGGCGCACTTCACTGCAAAAGGCGGTGGATTGGGTTAAAAAGCACCGTATCGCCAACGAGGGGATAGTCGTGCATCACAAAACCAAGGATCAGACGCCGGAAGTCACCGGGTATTTGATTGAATCCCTCTATGACGCGGGAGAGAAGGATCTGGCTTATGATTTGACCCGTTGGGAAAGGCGTGTCCAAAAACCGGACGGTTCCTTTGCCGCGCCGGGATCGAAAGTGGCGTATACGTTTGATACCGCCCAGGTCGTGCGTGGTTTTTTGGCGGTCGTTGATGATATGCCGGAGGTGAAAGAAAATATTTTTAAGGCTTGTGATTTTATGCTTTCACAAATTGACGCGACGGGAGAAGTTCACACGCCTTCCTATGATATCTGGAGTTTGCCCGGCGGCGGAAAATTATCCCAATATTGCAATTTGTATTGTTTGACCCCGTTATTGGATGCAGGAAAAAAATTCGGCGTGGCAAAATACACAGAAGCGGCCCAGCGCAGTTTTAATTTTTACAAAAGCAAGACCGATTTAGTGGAGTTTAAGCCCGAGTTGGGAACGTTGTCGCATATTTTTGGTTATATGATGGAAGCTTTGGCCGACATGGGGGAAAAAGGGTTGGCCAAGAAGGGACTGGATCAAGCGTTGGCAATTCAGAAAAAGAACGACGCAATCCCGGCCTATCCGGGCGTTGAGTGGGTCTGTTCGACCGGTATGGCGCAATTGGGGCTGGCCTGGTATAAGATCGGCAATCACGAGCAGGCCCGGAGGATGTTGAATTATCTCGAGAAGATCCAGAATAAAAGCGGTGGATTTTACGGAAGCTACGGCGAAGGTGGGCAATATTTTCCGGGAAAAGAGATCAGCTGGGCGAATAAATTTTTTATCGATCTCTATTTGCTGGTGAAAGGGAAAAATGGTTGAGCCGGCAAATTTAACTCCGACGGAATGGTCAAAAGTTTTAGACACTAGTGCGGATGTTTGCAAGGTAGCAGAGCGTCTTAAAAGAGGAAACTATTTTTCTTGGAATAAGGTGCTGCAGCAATGCACGGATGATTCGCTGAAGACGCTTGATTTGGGCAGCGGCCGCGGGGAGAATTCGGCGATGCTGGCCTTGCGCGGAAAACAGACAACTCTTTTTGACTGGTCAGCGGATAACATTAATTTCAGCAAAAAACTTTATCAGGCGCTGGGCAAAGAAGCGCGCTACGTACAAGGCGATGTGACAAAACCGCTGCCGTTTGCGGACGCTGAATTTGATGTGGTTTTTAGCTGCGGCGTATTTGAATATTTTACTAACGAGCAGATCGCCAGTATTTTAAAGGAAACTTTCCGCGTTGCCCGCAAACGGGTCATTATCCTGGTGCCTAACGCGTATTCGTTTTTTTACCGCCTGGGAATGTGGTATATGCAAATTACCAAGAAGTGGCAGTGGGGAGGCGAGCGGGTTTTTACAAGTTTGGCCCCGCAGTTCCGTGCCGCAGGGTTTGACAATGTCAAAGAATTCACGGTTGCAGCCAAACATTCTTTGACGTTCTTGACCATGCCGGGCGGCAGAACGTTGCAAAAGATAATTGAAAAAATATTTAACCTCACGGATCATCCCAAACCTTCCGTAGGAAGGCAGGGATATTTGTTAATTTCAGTGGGGGAAAAAAGAGATAAGCAATAAGCCGTAAGCTTTAAGCTTAGAGCTTACAGCTTTAAAAGTAGGAGATTTTTATGTTAAAAGTTTTACTCGTTTTCGGGACACGTCCGGAAGTCATAAAGATGGCGCCGCTTATTAAGGAATTCAAAAAATACGCGGATCGCATCGAATGTAAAGTTTGTATTTCGGGCCAACACCGCCAGATGATCGATCCGCTCTTGAAGCTTTTTGACATCAAAGTGGATTATGACCTGAATATTATGCAGGCCAACCAGGATTTGGAGCATATCAATACATCGGTTTTACGCGAGATCGGCAAAATTTTGGAAGCTGAAAAATTCGATTATGTTTTTGTCCAGGGAGACACCACCACGGCCATGGCAGCGGCTTTGGCGGCCTTCTATAAAAAAGTCAAAGTGGCTCATGTGGAAGCGGGGTTAAGGACCTTTGATAAATTTCATCCCTATCCAGAAGAAGTCAACCGGAAGATCATTGACAGCGTGGCGGATCTTTATTTTGCGCATACTCAATTGGCACAGGAGAATTTGCTCAAAGAAGGGGTGCGTAAAAAGGATATTGAAGTCACCGGCAATACGGTCATTGATGCCCTTTTGGAAGTGACTGACAAGCCTTTTGATTTTCAGGCGATCCCTAAGTTAGCGGCGTTCTCCAGAGACAAACGTAAGCTCATTTTGGTGACGGCACATCGGCGGGAGAATTTCGGCCAACCGATCAGAAATATTTGTGAAGCTATTAAGCATTTGGCCGCTGAGTTCTCGAAAGAAATTATTTTTATTTATCCGGTGCATCTGAACCCCAATATCCGCCGGCCGGTGTATGAAATTTTGGAGAACATTCCGAATGTGCTTTTGACCGAACCGCTGGAGTATTTACCGTTTTCGCATCTTTTAAAGCGCTGCTATTTGGTCTTAAGCGATTCCGGCGGCGTGCAGGAAGAGGCGCCGAGTTTAGGAAAACCAGTTCTTGTTATGCGCCAGACAACGGAGCGTCCGGAAGGGATCAAGGCCGGCTGTGTCGAGGTCGTTGGTACAGATACAAAGAAGGTCATCGGCAGTATCAGGAAACTTCTCAAAGATAAGAAGAAATATCAAAAAATGTCGCGTGTCAAAAATCCTTATGGTGATGGAAAGGCCAGTCAGAGAATAGTAAAGAGAGTGTTAAAAGAAAAATTATAAATTATGAGTTATGAATTATGAGTGAAAAAAGTGGAAAAGTGGAGGAGAAAGCATTTAAATTTGCAAAAGACATTGTTCAGTTAGTGGCTTCGCTTCCCAGTGGTGAAATTCGATCCATCTTAGGGAAACAGTTGATGCGTTCCGGGACTTCGATTGGAGCAAATATTGAAGAAGCAAGGGGCGGTATTTCAAAGCCCGATTTTATACATAGCATGAATGTAGCAAAGAAGGAGGCGCGTGAATCGTTGTATTGGCTTAGGCTTTTATCTGAATTCGATTCTAAGAATAATGAAAAACTTACGCAACTTGCTGCCGAATGTGATGAACTGATACGAATGCTTTCCGCAATCGTCAAGACATCGCAGGGGAGATAGCATGTTTTTCGATAGGTTTTTGTCTTTTATTTATAATTCATAAATCATAATTTATAGCTACTATGATTAATCCCAAAGTTTCCATAATTTTGCCGACGTATAACGGCGCGAAATATTTGCGAAAATCCATCGAGAGCTGCTTGGCGCAGACTTTTAAGGATTTTGAGCTGATTATTGTGGATGACTGCTCAAAGGACGAAACGCCGCAGATCATTCAGGAGTACGTGCAAAAGGACCCGCGTGTCCGCTATATCCGCAATCAGACGAACCAGCGGCTGCCCAGATCTTTGAATATCGGTTTTGCCCAAGCCAAGGGTGAATTCTTGACCTGGACCTCGGATGATAATTATTATCTGCCGGAAGCCTTAGAGCGTATGGCGAATTCGCTTGAACAGCAAAAGGCAGATTTTGTTTATTGTGATCTGTACGTTTTTTATAACGATGATATTAAGAGTGCCCGGCTGGAACGATTGTCGGATTCGGGAGAGATTCAGAATTCAAATTGTATCCGTGCCTGTTTTATGTACACTCGTAAAGTCTTCGAAGCAATCGGTGATTATGACCCGGATATGGAACTTTTGGAGGATTATGATTACTGGGTGCGGATCTATAAAAAATTTCCAATGCTGCATCTGGCTGAACCATTGTATTATTACCGTCACCACCCGAATTCTTTGTGGACGTCACGCAACAGTGAGATCCGCATGGCGGAACTACTTTTTCGTCTTAAGCATGATTTTGCGGATGTGCGAGAAACCGTCTGGCGGCTTAGCAATCATTTCATCAGCAAGCGCGGCGGATGGAAGCTGCTCCTTAAGGTGAAAATACGATTATTCGTCAAAGGAAATATCCGCGATATTGTCGAGCGTTTTCATTCGCAAGGAATAAATTTTAGTCAGGCCAGGCGAGAGCTTAATTCGATTATTAATCTTAACGGGAACGACGTGAACAATGTTAAACATTTCTTGTTCCTGCGTCGCTTGCCGGCCGGCAAAGGATGGGGAGGTTTAGAAAAGTTGGCCATGGAATGGTTTGCCAGAATTGATTATAAGCATTGCCGGGTCTCGATTGCCGTTAACCAAGGCTGTCAATCCAATTACGCTGAGCGTCTTCCCCAAAGCAATCTTCCGGTCAATCTTGTTGAGTATTCGTTCCCGGTGGAGGGAGACTGGTGGAAAAAATTTATAGGAACGATGAAATTTTTGCGGCAAGTGAAGCCATCTACTGTCGTTTTTCTACAAGGGGCTTTTACTGATTTTTCGTTGGCCCATACGCTGGCGGGTTTTGTGGCGACCGGCGGCAGGGTCTATATGCATGAAAATCTCGGGGCCCCGGATTCTCCGGAGAAATTTAACAAACGTTATTTAGGCTTGGTTCCCAGCCTGGAACTGTGGTGGCATAAAAAAGTCGCTTTCAAGAATATCCGGGCGCTCTTTACCAGAAATATTTTAGTCGTCAGTCAGGAAATAAAAGACCGGTTAGTTGATTTATGGCATTATCCGAAAAATAAGGTTCAAGTCACGTATCACGGCGTGGACACCGTTCATTATTCCCCATCATTGGAGATAAGAAATAAGACGCGCAAAACTCTTGGTATCGGCGAGAACGATGTCGTTATTATCAGCACCGCCCGCTTGTCCCCGGTGAAGCGGCTCGAGCGGCTGGTGGAGGCCTTTGATGGACTGCACAGGGAATTTCCTCAGACATGGCTGCTCATGGTCGGCGGCGGGACCCAAGAACAGGAATTGAAGAAGCTGGCGCAGGGTCAGGCATCGCGAGACCGTATTCTATTTTTTGGTTTGCAAACGGATGTGACACCGTATTTGCGGGCTAGCGATATTTTTGTTCTACCCAGTGATAATGAAGGTTTAAGTTTGGCACTTCTGGAAGCCATGGCCACGGGATTGATCTGTGTGTCGACAAACTGCACCGGTTCGGCGGAGGTGATCACGGACGGCCAAAACGGTTATATCGTTGAGAAAAGCACCGCCGAAGTTTTTAAAGCTTTGCGGACGATCCTGGCGGCGGCACCGGAGATGCGCCGGCGAATGGCTCAAACCGGCATTGAGTTCGTGCGCAATAATTTTGAGATCAACAGCCGGGCAAAAGCCGTGCTGGATATTTTAGAAATCCCCCATAAATAATGGAAAGATAAACTATGTTCCTAAGTGTTATTGTCGCAACTTATAATCGGGCGCAAACTTTGCAGAAAACTTTAGAGAGTATTCTTAACCAAAAGACCCTGGGCGCTTTTGATTTTGAAATCATTCTGGTGGATAACAATTCCAATGATAATACGAAAGAGATCGTTGAGGCATTGAAAAAGAAGGCAGGGGGAAGGCTTCGTTATTTTTTTGAACCGAAGCAGGGTAAGGCCTTTGCGATCAACAAGGGGATCGGTGAGGCCAAAGGCGAGATTTTGGCGTTTACGGATGATGATGCCGTAGTCGATGAGTTGTGGCTGTGGAATATTTTCGAATGTTTTAAGGTCCACCGTTGCGACGGGTTGGGCGGCAGGATATTGCCGGAGTATCCCCAGGGAACACCCCAGTGGATCAAAGATCATTCCCGCAAACTGTCAGGCCCCATTGTTTATTATGATTACGGGGAGGATAATAAAAAGTTTGAAAAGCCGATGTTAGAATTTCTGGGAGCAAATTTTGCGTTTACAAAGAATGTCTTTGAGCAATTCGGAGTTTTACGCACGGATATCGGCCCGGGAAGCGGGATCAATTTGGGCGAAGACACTGAGATCACCAATCGGTTATTAAGAGCGCGTAAAAGTTTATATTATTGCGGAAAAGCCGTGGTGTGGCATCCGGTCGATCCCCAGCGAATGAGGTTGCAATATCTTGCCCGGTGGTATAAAAGTTTAGGACGTTACTATGTCCGAGTGGATGGAAACAGCTTACCGGAAAAAGGTTTGGTCCGTTATTGGGGAATCCCGCGGTATTTGATCCGGGAGATCATTTTGGGATTTGGGGCGATTCCGTTGACCTTGAGCGATAAAGGAAAGCTGTTGGATGTTTGGAAGAGACTTTTTATCAATGTCGGTCGGGCTCAGGAAATTCAGCGAATAGCAAGCAATAAAGGACGTTACAATGAGTGATTTGGTGAGCGTGATTATCGCGACGCATAACCGGTCGGGCCACTTAAAAGGGACGCTGGAAAGTGTTTTAAAACAAAACACTGAGAACCGTTTTGATTTTGAGGTTTTGGTCGTGGACAATAACTCAACGGATGCGACACAGTCCGTGGTGGAGTCCTGTCGTGCCGCCGGCGGGCAGCGTTTAAAATATTTATTTGAGTCCCGTCAGGGGAAATCGTTCGCGCTTAATCGCGGCATAGAAGAGTCCCAGGGAAATATCCTGGTCATGACGGATGATGATGTGGTGGCGGATCCTAATTGGTTGAGTGCCTTGGTGGAATGTTTTCAAAAACATTCTTGCGATGTTATCGGGGGAAGGGTCTTGCCTACATTTCCGGCTGAGACACCTGCCTGGGTGAGGGACAATCCGGTGCAGATGGCAGGGGTCGTGGTGCTCTTGGATTACGGTCAGGGAGTCATGCCGTTTGCAGAGTCTATGAACCGTTTTATCGGCGCGAATTTTGCGTTTAAGCGGGAAGTTTTTGAAAGCTGCGGGGTGTTTCGAACTGACCTTGGACCGGGGCAGGGAACAGTCGGGGAAGATACGGAGTTTAGCTATCGGGTCATTCGCAAAAATAAAAATTTATATTACTGCGGACAAGCGGTTGTTTGGCATCCGGTGGATTTAAAAAGGTTAGCTTTAAAAAATATCGTCAACTGGCACATGGCTTTGGGACGGTTTAACGCGCGTTGTGATATTGAGGAAGGCAAGCAATATGCCGCCTTTGCCGGCGTTCCGCAATATTTGATCCGTGGTATCAGCGGGGACATTCTTAAATTTTTTGTCAATATATTCAGCCAAAAAATATTTTTCAATTGGGCGCGGAATTTTTTCCGTAAGCTTGGAATGATCTTGGAATATCGGGCCAATTATGTCCGGACGAGGTCGGAGAAATGACTATGCCTAAAGTCAGCGTTATAATTCCAGCTTATAACCGGGCGCAACTTTTGCCGCGGGCCTTGGCGACTGTTTTTGCTCAAACGTACAAGGACTACGAAGTGATCGTGGTCGACGACGGTTCGACGGATGATTCGCCGCAAGTCGTGAAACAATTTGCCGGCCGGGTAAAATACATCCGCAAAGAAAATGGCGGCAGTGCTTCCGCCCGTAACCGCGGCATTGAAGAAGCCCAGGGGGAATATATTGCTTTTCTAGACTCAGATGACACCTGGGTGCCGGAAAAGTTGGCAGAGCAGGTGAAAGTTCTTGATGCGCACAAAAATGTCGGCATTGTTTATGCCCGGATGCCCATTATCAATGAAAAGGGAGAACAAGTCGGGATCAAGCCGGCCGGCATCTCCGGACGGACTTTTAAGGAACTCCTGGAATACTGGGGGGATTTGCCTACCTCAACGGTGATGACCCGAAAGGAATGTTTCGTCAAGGCCGGGATGTTTGACACCGCCCTGACCACGATGCAGGATATCGATATGTGGCTGAGGATTTCACGCTATTATGATCTCTATGAGATCGAGAATAAATCGCTCGCGTATTATTACCGGCATGATGAACAGATTACAAAAAGTAAGATTAGGGTATATCAGGGGTTGGTGCGCATATATACTAAAATATTAAATAATTATCCTGAAGCGCCTAAGCAGCTCATGCTCGACCGCATTGCCTCGAATCAATATACCCTCAGCCGTGAATATTATAGGGAAGGACAGTACAAGGAAGCCTGGGAGAACTTGCTGGGAGCTTTGGGACGCGATCTTTGGGTAGGGAGACTGTTCATTAATCCGAACGATACCACCTTTACCCGTGCCATCAAAATGGTGAAACCGTATGGATATTCTTTGATTTGTTTTTTAAAGGTATTAGCTATCAGCCGTCAGCCTTCAGCTATCAGTAGCTGAAAGCCGATAGCCGATAGCCGATAGCCGATAGCTGAGAGCTAGAATATGAACATTGCCATCGAATCACATTTGCTGAACCATTCCCGCCGGTCAGGCCTTTTGACGTACACGGAAGGGTTGGTGAACGGGTTGTATCAAAATGATACGGCAAATCAATACGAACTTATTTTTTATTCTCTGCGCAGATCATCCGAGCAGATGCCCGGCCCGGGGAATCGCAATTTTAAAAAAATCGTGGTGAAGGTGCCGGACCAGGAATTTTCAGGGCGGCAATGGTTGGTGGATCACCTCGCGCTTCCGGCATCCTTTAAGAAAAATAAAATACGCATTTTTCACCGTCTTGCCGGCTATACGCTTCCGGAAGCCAAAGATGTTTTCAAGGTCTTGACGATCCATGATCTGCGGACGTTGACGATCCAGGATGCGGTATGGAGTCAGAATATTGAACGCTATCGCCGGACCGTCAATAAAGCGGATAGGTGTGTCGTGGTCTCGGAATGCACGAAAAGGGATGTTGTGGAACATTTAAAGATTCCGGAAAATAAGGTGCGGGTCACCTATCTGGGCGCGGATAGGCGATTTCAACCGGCTCAGGCTAAACAAAAGGAAATTGTTAAGGCGAAGTACCGGTTAAACGAGCCTTTTTTGCTTTCCATTGGCTCTGTCCCCCGGAAGAATATTGAAGGGATCCTCAAAGGGTTTGCCGGCTCAAAAGTCATCAATAGCTTTATTTTAGTTCTAAGTTGCAATTTGGATGTGGAGAAATACAAAGCTTTAGCAGCGAAATTGGGGGTAGCTCATCGAGTGAAGATTTTAGATAAACTATCGGATGATGACGTTGTTGCATTGTATAGCGCCTGTCACTCATTTGTTTTTCCGTCTTTGTATGAAGGTTTTGGGTTGCCGATTTTGGAGGCGATGCAATGCGGTGCGGCGGTTATTACTTCCAACGGATCTTCTTGCCCCGAAGTGGCGGGGGATGCCGCAATTTTAGTTGACCCTAAAAACGCAGGAGAGATTTCCGATGCCATTAATCAAATGTGTTCGGATGAGCGGTTGAGGCAGAATTTGATTCAAAAAGGATTTGAGCGTGCGAAATTATTTAGCTGGAATCGTTTTGCGCAGGAAATGATAAAAGTTTACGAAAAGGCATGAAAAAGCCCTAAGCCGTAAGCTTACAGCTTATAACTTATAGCTTAAAGATGGAGTTAACTATGATCACTAACCTTAAATCAGATATTGGACGGTACAAACGCAGTTCGGGCAATATTTATATGCTTTTTGAGCAAGGTTTGTGGGCGATCGCGGTTTACCGGTTTGCCCGATGGGTGCGTAAATTTCCTATCCCTATTATTTCGCATTTGTTGAGATTTTTTGCCTATTTATTGTTTAAGCAGATAGAGATTTTTACAGGGATTTCCTTGCCGGCCAGCGCTGAGATCGGCAAAGGGTTCTATGTCGGGCATTTTGGGGGGATTATTCTGCACAGCCAGGCGAAGCTGGGAGAGAATTGCTCAATCGGCCCGGGGGTTGTCATCGGCACGCTGGGCGGCGGGGACAGCGGTGTCCCGGTATTGGGCAACAATGTTTATGTCGGGGTCGGCGCAAAAATTCTAGGCGGCATTAAAGTCGGCAATAATGTCCGCATCGGTGCGAATGCTGTGGTGTTAAGCGATATCCCGGACGGGGCCACGGCAGTGGGGATTCCGGCGAGAATTTTGGAGAAAAAATAATGGGATTTGGATTAATAGCGTCCTTAAAGAATCTTGCGCCGATTTTAGCGTATGTGGCAGGAGTTTTCTTTTTCTTTGCCGCTTTGTCCGGACGGGTGCGCTGGACCTTGGCCTTTGTTGTGTTTCTTATCCCTTTACGCAACGTGGTCGAGCGTCTGCACGGTTATCCGGGAGGGACGAAATTTTTGACCATTCTTATTTTGGCCATGGCCATGGGTTGGCTGTTTTTGGCGATGGGACAGCGCATCAAATTTATGGACCGATCCTCACTCAATCTCATTACGATTATTTCAGTTTTTTATACATTTATTTCGCTCCAGCTGGGGAATCATTATTTAGGAACATCATTTTTTGATATCGGGGATCCCCGCGTTCAGGATTGGAAAAATCTTTGCATGATGCCCCTGTTGTTTTTTATCACCTGCAATACGATTCAGGATAAAAAATGGGTGTGGCGGATCTTTACGGTCATGTGTCTGTCGATGGTGCTCATGGCTTATTACACCATTAGCCAGGTCAGTTGGTTTTCATCGTTGGTGTCGCGGGCTAAGATCACCGGAACCTTTCAGTTTTTAGGACCTAATGAGGTGGCGGCTTTTCTTAATCAATACACGCTGCTCATGATGAGCGTGTATTTTTTTATGCGCCGGGGACGGAATAAAATGTTGCTCCTGGCGCTTGTCTTGGTGAATTTGTATTGTTTGGTTTTTATGTATTCCCGGGCGGCCTATCTGGCCACTGCGGTTGGGATGCTTTTTCTTTTTGCGGTTAAAAATAAAAAATTATTGATACCTTTATTTTTGGTCGTTATTTTTTGGCAAGTCGCCTTGCCGCAAAAAGTTCAAGAACGGATTCTTGAGACGACCAATGAATATGGTGAATTGGAACAATCCGCCTCCAGCCGTTTATCCATCTGGGCCGTATCCTGGGAAGTATTTCAGAAAAATCCGGTGACCGGTATTGGCTGGGGCGTATTCCGAAGGTTAGGATATGATTTAGGCGATACCCACAATATTTATTTAAAAATTCTGGTAGAGCAGGGAGTTCTTGGGCTTACCATTTTTTTAATCCTTTGTTTATGTTTTTTGCGAGAAGGGATGAATCTTTATGCAAAGGGAGATGATGATTTAAGTAAGGGATTGGGACTGGGGCTGGCCGTCGCCACGATTGTGATGGTCATCAATAATCTTTTTGGCGACCGTTGGACGTATTTTGAGTTGAGTAGTTATTTGTGGATTTATGCGGGTTTGGTGAGCCGGTTGAGAATTATCGCCCAGGAAGAGACGAAAAAAGGGCTTACAAAAGTCAAAGGCAATAAGAAATCCAAATTGAAATTTTCCTGAGAGCCATCCGATGAACCGTTTGATCCGTCCGTTCCTTTGTCTTTATTTCTTTTTTTTAAATTTCTTAAACGATCGCCAAGGCGTTTTTGTTTTGATTTATCATCGCATCAATGATGATCTGGCGCCTAATCATCTTATTATTTCGACGGAGAAGTTCAAAGAACAGATGAAGTATTTGCAGCAATGGTGCGAGGTGATTTCCATCACCCGGCTGACGGAGATGTTGGCGTATCAAGTCCCCAGGCGACTCACTGGGAAGCCGCAGGTCGTTATCACCCTGGATGACGGTTACCGTGACAATTTCTTGAACGCATTTCCTATTCTGAAAAAGTTAAATTTGCCGACAACGATTTTTTTGGCCACCGGATTTGTTGGAACAGATCGAAAAATGTCGCGTTATGCCGACCGGCCGACACCGGATATGCTTAGCTGGGAAGAGGTGCGGACGATGAGCGAGCAGAATATTACTTTTGGCCCGCATACCAAGAATCATCCCCATTTGCCGGGATTGTCCTGTGCGGAACAAAGGGCGGAAATCGAATCCAGCCGACAGGCGATCAAAGAGCAGGTCGCTTCTCCTGTGGCCGATTCTGTATTTTGTTATCCCTACGGTGAATATAATCACGATACTTTAAAAGTGATGAGGGATTTGGGCTTTAAGGCCGCGTTTACGATAAAGCCGGGGATGAATGAGGGGCACGAAGCTCCGCTCGAGTTAAAGCGCCTGGAAATCAACGGGACTGAGAATCTTGTTCAATTTATGAAGAAATTTAGTAAGTAGAAAATATCCCATGCCGTCTTCCGCGAATAAAATTCATATTGTTCTCTTGACCGATTGTCTCGCCGATCTGGGCGGCGCCGAGAAACAAATCCTCGAATTAGCCAAACGATTGGATAAAACGAAATATACCGTTACCGTGGCGAGTCTGGATTGTTATGGGCAGACGCCCGAGGCGCTTATTCAAGCGATCGGCTGCCAGCTGAAAACTTTTCGGGTGGTACGGATCTATGGTTTGTCGGGTCTGCTGCAGGGTATGCGTTTTTTAAAGTTTTTGCGGGATAACAAAGTCGATATCCTGCAGACGTATCATTTCAGCTCGGACATCTGGGGAACGTTTTGGGGCCGCTTAGCAGGGGTGAAGGTCATTCTTTCGAATCGACGGGATATGGGATTTTGGCGTAAACCTTGGCATGTCTGGGCGTATCGTCTGTTGAATCGATGGGTCACCAAGATCATTGTTGTGGCAGATGCGGTAAAGCAGATGGTGATGCAAACGGAAGGTGTTCCCGCGGAGAAGATTGCCGTTATTTATAATGGAATTGAAATAAATTCAGCTATCAGCGCTCAGCCGTCAGCGGTCAGTTTTAAAAAACAACTCGGGATAGCAGAACAAGACAAAGTGCTCGTCCATGTCGCTAATCTAAAACCGGTCAAAGGGCATATCTATCTTTTGCAGGCCATTGCCCAAGTCGTTAAGGAAATTCCGCATATCAAAGTGATGCTGATCGGCAAAGATGAATTGCCTGGCCAGCTGCAGGATGCCGCGCGTGAACTTGGTATTCAAGATAAGGTTTTATTTCTGGGGCAGCGTAAGGATGTTGCGGAATTATTGTCGATTGCCGATGTTTGTGTTTTGCCTTCTTTGAGCGAAGGCATGTCGAATGCCATTTTGGAATATATGTCGGCCGGGAAAGCGGTTGTGGCCACACGGGTCGGCGGCAATCCGGAATTGGTCGTTCATAAGTATAACGGACTTCTGGTCGAAAAGGAAAGTGCCGGGGAATTAAGGAATGCGCTACTTCAGCTGCTCAAGCATCCCGATGAATGCCAAAGGATGGGAATGTATGGCCTCAAGGTGATCAAGGAATGTTTCTCGTTGGAGGTGATGGTGCGCAAATATGAGGAGATTTTTCAAGAGTGCATCAGTAAAAATAAGAGTAACTGATATGTTTTCTTAGATTGAGAGGTGTTTATGAATTTGGGGATGATTTTATATATCATTATTATTGGTTTGCTTTTTGTTAACGTCATGTGGGTCGGCCGGCGTATGATACATTTCATCAGATCACAAGTACGTCGTAAAGTGGTCATCCCTATGTGCTCTTTGCAGGAGTTGGATCCCATTTTTTATCCCGGCGAGTTCGGTCTCACACCGGCTACAGAGGTACACTTTATTAGTAAAGGGAATATGGTCATTTTGGGGACAGTGAAGGATTTGGAGGCGTGGGTCCTGTCTGTCCTGGCGAAGAAGGCTAAGCGGATTTTTGAATTTGGTACATGTACCGGACGAACGACATACCTTTTAGCCAGGAACAGCCCCGCAGATGCGAGTGTGACAACAATGACCTTGCCGCCGGCGGACAAGGATAAATATGCCGCTGAGCAGGGTGATGATGCTGTGGCAATGCGGCATGCCCTGGCAGAATCCGTGCATACGAAATTTTTTTATTCAGGGACAATGGTGGAACCTAAGATCAAGCAATTGTTTATGGATAGTAAGCATTTTGACGAAACACTTTATGTGGATTCCTGCGATCTGATCTTCGTGGATGGTTCTCATGCTTATTCTTACGTGAAAAGTGATACTTTGAAAGCTCTGCGAATGTTAAAACCCGGAGGGGTTCTGCTGTGGCATGATTACCACTTGGCCCCGGGTGTGACCGAGGGAGTTTATCGCGCCCTCAATGAACTTTTCAAACAGTATTCTTTGAAACATGTGAGCGGAACGTCATTTGTCACGTATCGCAAACCGGCTTAATCCGGTCATCGACAAAAGGGAAAAGTGAAAATTTTACATTTTATCAGCAGTGGCGGCTTATTCGGTGCCGAGAATGTTCTTTTGACCATTGCGGCCGGCATTAATGATCATGGATGGATATCGGTCGTCGGCGCGATCCGGGACGGCCGGCAGGAACATTTAGAAATTATTGAGAAAGCCAAGGCCTGGGGGATCCCGACGGTTGTTTTTGAAAGCGGCGGAAAATTTGATCTGCAAACAATTTCTCAGTTAAAAAAATATTTGTGCGAACAAAAGATCCAGATCCTGCATACGCATAATTACAAGTCAGATATTTTAGGCGCAGTTGCGGCTCGATGGGCTGGGATCCCGGCGGTGGCCACGGCGCACGGCTTTACGGACATGAACCGCGCGGTCAGCGGGTATGAGCGGTTAGATCGCTTCGTGCTGCGTTCTTTTTTTAAGAAGGTGATTGTCGTTACAGATAAGATGCTGCCCAATTTTTCGCGGAAGAAAAAAATGCTAATCAGTAACGGTATCAATATTCAACGCTTTGCTTGGGGAGAACAGAAGCGCGCAGAGTTCAGGTCCCGTTATAAGATCGCGGCAACGGATTTTGTGATCGGGACGGTAGGGCGTCTGAGCCCTGAGAAAAATCAAATGCTGTTATTGCAGGCAGCAGAACATATGTGCGCGGCGCATCCGCAGCTCAAATTCTTATTGGTAGGCAATGGTCCCGAAGAAAAGAAATTAAAAGATTTTGTTAAAGAAAAAGGACTTACGGATAAAATTATTTTTACCGGTCTTTTGCCGGATTCGTCGGCGGTTTATCCAGGCATGGATATTTTTACTTTGACTTCGTTGACGGAAGGGGTGCCTCTGACGATCTTGGAGGCCATGGCAGCGCATGTGCCGGTTGTCGCGACCAAAGTGGGTGGTGTTGCGGATATTATTCAAGATGGTGTCACGGGCTTATTGGTTCGCCCGGGGAGTGTTGAAATCTTGATTTCGCAATTTCAACTTTTGCTTTCCAGCAGTGAAGAACGGCACGCCCTGTCCCAGAGAGCCTTTGCTTTTGTTAAAGAAAATTTCTCGCAGGAAAGAATGGTTGAGCGTTACAAGGCCATGTATCAAGAGGTGGCCGCGCCATGAAAATTCTATTTGTCGCGCCCCGCCTGCCTTTGCCGGCGGATACGGGCGGAAAAATCCGTACACTGAACATCCTTAAACAGCTGGCAAAATACCATCAGGTCCATCTGGCCTGTTTTTCGTTCGATCGCAATGATGAAAAATTCAAAAAGTCTTTGCAAGAGATGGGGGTCAAGGTAACGTTGGTTCCTTTTTCAGAACCCTCGACACTGAGCAAGATTGCGTGTATCCTGCTCAATACGCTCCCTTTTTCGATCAATAAATATTATGTGTATGCGATGGAACAGGCCTTGGTGTCGCTGAAGAAGGCGGAACAGTTCGACGCGATCCATCTGGATCATCTGCATATGGCGCATTATCTGATCTGTTTTGATTCCATACCCTGTCTATTGGACGAGCATAACGTAGAATATCGCATCTTGGAGCGGTGCATTGAGGTGGAAAAGTCTCCGTTGAAACAAATGATCTTTAAGGATCAAGCGCAGAAGATGAAGCAGTATGAGCTGCAAAAAGTGAAACGCGTCGCGCATTGTTTTGCGGTTTCGGAAGACGACAAAAATATTTTGGAAACATTAACCGAGAAACAGACCCCCGTTCACGTCATCCCTAACGGAGTGGATACGGAGTATTTTAAGACTACAGACCAGCCCCAGCTTTCCTTAAATAGAGAGGTAGCTGGGACCGCGCTGCCTTTATCTGAAAAGTTAGGTGAGGCGGCAGGCCATCGAGATTCTTCAGCAAGAGATGGGGTGGTGCTGACCACCTCTGAGATGCAAGGAAAGTCAGCGCAGAGACCAGAGACTAGAGACCAAGAATCAAAGTCTCAAGTCTTAAGTCTCGGGTCTTTAGTCTTTACCGGTTCGATGGATTGGCTGCCCAACAGTGATGCGGTTCTGTATTTTTGTAAGGAGATATTGCCGCTCATCTGGAAGGTGAAGCCGCAGGTCAAATTTACTGTGGTGGGCAAGGGGCCCATCAAGGCCATTCAGGATTTAGCAACCAGCAATCCGCGGATCGTTGTCACGGGACGGGTGGATGATGTGCGTCCGTTCATGGCCCAGGCCCAGGTCTTTGTTGTGCCTATCCGTGTCGGGGGAGGGACCCGCTTAAAAATTCTAGAGGCCATGGCCATGGAAAAGGCGATTGTTTCGACAACCCTGGGCGCGGAAGGGATCAATTACACGAAGGGCGTGAATATCCATATCGCCGATGAGCCGCAGGATTTTGCCGAGAGAGTGGTGCGCTTGTTGGAATATCCCGATGAGGCTCGTACGGTCGGCCAGGCCGGCCGCGGACTGGTGCATACCGAATATGAATGGAATATCATCGGTCAGAAATTAGCGCGTATTTACCATGAGGTTGTTTATGAAAAATAAAATTGGAATTATTTTCTTAGTGCTGGGGATGGCGGTAGGCACGCTGGTCACGGGTGCGGGAGGGATATTCCTTTATAAAAAAGTGAAACAGAGAAATTCTCCGGCCCGTTATGCGGCAGCTGCGCCGGTGAAAGCGGTCGAGGGGGTCAAAATATTTACCGCCGGCAGTTTAGACCGTATTTTTCAAGACGGAAAAACTTTGGTCAAACCCAACTTCGGCGAAGCGGTGACCCTGTCCGCGGCCCAAAACGAATACGAATCTTTTCAAGTGGTGATACAAAGCGAACGTGACCTGGCAGCGGTTTCGTTACAGATTTCTGATTTATTCAATCCTTCCGTCAATGCCAAGATCGATCCTAAGAATATTTCATGGCGGGTGGTCGGGTACGTGCCGACGGTGGAACCGTATTATCCGG
>MHGP01000087.1:13191-13964 GCA_001805615.1 Omnitrophica WOR_2 bacterium RIFCSPHIGHO2_02_FULL_48_11 | reverse complement strand
AGGAACTCCCGGGATTGCAGGCGCACGTATCCCCGGGCAGCAAGACTTCCAAAATCTGCTCTTTCCCGTCTGAAGACAAACGAAAAATTTTTATGCGCCCTAATTTTACAATGATGATCTTCTCGCAAGACTGCGATTGTTCAAAAAGCATTTCCTCTTTTTTGACCCGCTGTTCCTTCAAAAACTTTCTAAAACTAGTCAAGTCCTTCGAAGAAAGTTCTTTTAAAAGAGGAATATTTTTTAGTTCGATACCCTCTTGCTGGGCCATGGGAGATATTCCGGTCATTCACCTATTCATTGCAATTTTTAAATCAACGCGACGTTTAAAATATCGTGCTTGCCGATCACACCCACCAATTTATTTTTATCATAGACCGGAATGGTGTGAATATTTTTACGGTGCATCAGGGCGATGGCCTTCATGATGCTGTCGGTCGTCTGCAGAGAAATAATTTTTTTGCTGGCGATATCCCCGACGGAGGTAAAACCGATTTTCTTAAGGGCATGTAACCGCTGCTTCCCCTGGCTGAGAGCGCCGTTGATGAGCCGCAGCAGATCCGTCGTGGTGAGGATCCCGACCAATTGATTCGGGTCATCGCTTTTGACGACTAAAATACCGTTGATCTGATGCCGCAAAAGCAAATGCGCCGCACTGCCGGCCGAGGTCGTGTCCTTCACCTTGATCGGGTGGTCGCACATGATATCTTTGAGTTTAATGTCTAACACTATTCATCCCAAGCTACCGCGGCTTCTGACGTTTGCTCTACCGCCGG
>MHGP01000087.1:0-13178 GCA_001805615.1 Omnitrophica WOR_2 bacterium RIFCSPHIGHO2_02_FULL_48_11 | reverse complement strand
GATGCCGCCGGCTGTCCGGACGCGTCATCTCTTTTGCCGGGCAAGAAATGGATATTGTTGGCTGAAATTTTGATACGACTTTGCGTCTTGCCGTCTTTTTCCCAACGGTCCTGACGGAGGCGGCCTTCCACGATGATCCCGCGTCCCTTGGACAAATATTTGGCACAATTCTCGGCGAGCGCGCCCCACACCTCAACGTCAAAATAAGAGACTTCCGTAACCTTCTGGCCGTTGCTCGTATAAACCCGGTTGTTGGCGATCGACAAATTGCAGACCGACTTCCCCGACGGGATATAGCGCAATTCCGGGTCCCGGGTGAGATTTCCCATCATATTGACACTGTTTAAGCTCATGGCTCATTCCTTTCTGTTAAAAATTGTAAACACCGCATCTCTATTTCTCAACAAAAAACATTTTTTGGATTAACGCAGAGTATTTTAACACAAAACAAAAAAGAATAATTTTCTATTTCTTCCCCTGCAGGATCGCTTCGATGCTGAACTTTCCGCCGCCGGTTAATATGAGAAGACCAGCCATCGTCCAATACGCGAGCGCGAGTTCTTTGATGTTCAAAGGATCCGCTTTGTGGACGACAAACGCGGCCACCGACATCGTGATAAAAATAAAAAACGCGGCCGGACGGGTAAAAAGCCCCAGCGCAATGCAGATACCGCCTAAGAATTCTGAAAGGGCCGCGGCCCAAGCCATAATTTCAGGAAAAGGCAATCCCATCTTGGTGACGCCTTCCGTCAGCATCGTGATGTGGCCGCCGAAAACTTTGCCGTAACCGTGATAGGCTATTCCCGCGCCCATCAAAATTCTTAACCACAATAAACCCAGATGTAACAGTGTTCCGCTAGAATCTTTCATCATGCCCCTCCTCTTATTATTAATTTTAAAACATTTTAGCACAAAAAAAAGGCGTTATTCTGATAAATAACGCCTTTCAAGAAACAAAAAAATAACTACGGGGGATTTACTTTTTCTCCACCGGGACAGCCGGGGCCGGCTCTTGCAACTCCATCACCACTGGGTCCGCCGGAACAACGGGTGCCGGCTCTTTCAGCTCGACCACCAAAAGTTTTATATCCGTTGTCCCAATATTTTCCGCCGCATGACTTTCGGCGTTTATCCACACGGCCTGACCCGGTGTCAGATCGTACACCGCGCTTGTTCCGTCCAGATGACTTATCGTAAGCTGACCGCCCGAGATCTCGCCGAACATCGGCGGACTCGCCCTTTTCAAAATTAAATGGCGGCCGTTGGTTGATTGTTGTTCTCTTCTCTCACTTATCCCGCTCCGGTGACGGACCGAGATAAACCGTATGCGGCGGAATGACAGTATCTTTGGGCACAATGGCCCCGGCGGCGACAATCGCGCCGGCGCCGATCTCCACTCCCGGCATAATCACCGAATTCAGTCCTACCACGACATTGGCGCCGATCTTGACCTTTTTCAGTTTCAGCCCCTTCTTCTCAAAGATATGCCCGATCACCGTCGCGTTCCCGCCGATGACCGAGTTATCCCCGATCTCCAAGAGCGAAAGATCCGCAATGTTTTTGGAATTGATCTGCACGTTGCGGCCCAGCTTCGCGCCCATCATCCGGTAAAACAAACTGGCGAACGGCGTTAAAAGCATAAAGTCCATAAAAAACGCCTTCACCCCCTGCAGCAGCGCGTTCAAAAAATACCATTTGAACGATCCACCGTCCGTTAAACCGTACGTTCCCTCTTTTAACCGCAGACTCAGCAAAATATTCAAAAATCCGACCAGCAGCAAAAACGAAAGCCCGAAGATAAAAAATCCGCCAGCGATCCCCAGCCCCAGGACCAACGCCCGCATCCCTTCATGCAGCGAAGCCGTCGCCTGCAGGAGTTTCATAAAAAGCAAAATGCTGGGAGTCAGCGCCAATCCGATCACCAAGGCCCCTAAAAAATATAAAAGCAGCACCATCACCCCTTGCAGGATCATTATCATACCGCCTCCTCCTGACTTAGCAATGTCCGGCTAAACCACTCCTGACATAATCTCATAAATTCCTGCGGATGAGAATCATAAATTTTTTCCGCGTGACCGGCGTTGGGAATAATCACCAGCCGCTTGGGCTCGGCTGCGGCGGCAAATAATTTTTCACTGTGCTGCGGCTTGATCAGCCAATCCTGCGCACCGTGCATAAACAGGACCGGGGTCGGTGCGATTTTATCGACGATGTCCAAAGGTCTTATTTTTTCGGCAAAAGGATTGCCCGGCCGCACGCCCTTGCCGATGCCTTTAGGACCGATGTTGAGCTGCAGGTCCGCGAGCATCTCCGGTTCCCAAAAACGATAATCGATCTTCCAAAAATCAAACGGCGCGCTCACCGCGATCACCGAATGGATATGCCGGTTTTGGCTCGCCGTGATCAAAGCGACCGCGGCCCCGAGCG
Source organism: Omnitrophica WOR_2 bacterium RIFCSPHIGHO2_02_FULL_48_11 (assembly GCA_001805615.1). Taxonomy (GTDB): domain Bacteria; phylum Omnitrophota; class Gorgyraeia; order Zapsychrales; family GWA2-47-8; genus 2-02-FULL-48-11. The sequence continues at coordinate 10,751 of MHGP01000087.1, read as the reverse complement.
AAAAACCCAGCACGCCGATATGCTGATATCCCTGTTCCCTGGTATATTTTATAACCTCATCCATGTCCTGATGTTCCTGCGCGGTCCAGCCGAAGAGGCCGCTGCTTTCCCCGTGCCCGCGAAAATCAAACGCCACCACGTCATAAGATCTCGCCAGGTCCTCGGCGAGTTTTTTGAAAAGAAAAACGTCTTTGTTGTTAAAAAATCCGTGCGCGAGGACGATCGCCTGCGGATGGCCCCGCCGGTAATGACCGCCGGAGATCACGTGGCGGTCTTTGGTCTTTAATTTGAGGGGAAGGACATCGCTGGGTTGTTTGTCAGATGACACTGTCTTTTTAAACATAAAATTCCATTTAGGAGATTTCCGCTGGGCCCCAATGATAATCCGTGGCAAAAAGCAGCGCGGTTTGGATAAATGCCATGTGCGAATACCCTTGGGGAAAATTGCCTGTCTGGCGTTTCTGCCGGGGGTCATACCCTTCGGCAAACAAACCTAAATGATTGGCGGAAGTTAAAACATTGTCAAACAGTTCCCTGGCCTCTTCTTTTCTGCCGATCAAATACAGCGAGTTGATCATCCAGAAAGTGCAGATCACAAATGCGTTTTCCGGCTTGCCGAAACCATCATCGTGCGTATAGCGCATGGCAAACCCATCCCGCATTAATTTTTCATAACAAAAATTGATCGTGCTCTTCATGCGCTCATCATCCGCGGGCAAAAAACCGTAATGCGGCATCAACAGAACCGCGGCATCCGCGTCCGCTGATCCGTAATACATGGTAAACGCCTTGCATTCCGGGTTCCATCCTTTTGCAAGGATATCTTTTTTGATTTCGTCCGCTTTCTTAAAACAACTGGTGGCATAATTATCTTTTCCAATCATCTTTGCGATGCGCCCGGCCCGGTCCATGGCGACCCAGTTCATCATTTTGGAAAAAACATGGTGCTGGGTCTGGCCGCGGTATTCCCATATCCCATTGTCCGGTTTATCCCACACTTGCATCGAATGATTTGCCAAACCGCGCACCACCGTCCACAATTCCTGGTCAAAATGAAACCCGCCCTTATGGTGATAGGCAAAATATGTATAAATAGCCTCCAAAAGATCGCCATAAACGTCGTTTTGTGTTTGTTTGTACGCATCATTGCCGATTCTCACGGGCCGCGAATTTTCATAACCGGATAAATGATCCAGCGTCCTCTCCGGGATGACCTTTTCGCCGTTGATGCCGTAGACGACCGCAATATTGTCATGCTTGAGAAGCATTTGATTGAGGATAAATTGGATATACCGGTAACCGGAACGATCATGCCCCACCCGCGAAAAAAGTTCGATGATCATCGAGGCATCCCGGATCCAACAGTAGCGGTAATCCCAGTTGCGTTTTTCCCCGATGATTTCCGGCAGCGACGTCGTCGGCGCCGCGATAACCGCGCCGCTGCGCTGATACATCAATAACTTTAACGTGATCATCGACCGAATGATCATCTCGCGGTAGGCGGACGGGGTCTGGGTGGCATACACCCAGCCTAACCAATAACCTTTCGTGCGCTCAAACTCGGTATAATTGCGGTCGGCATTGAAGGGTCGGATCTTCTCGTGATAGGCCAGGACCAGATAGCTCGACGGCGGAAGAGTGATCTCGTGGCCGTCCAAGACCGCGTCAAAATTGAGGTCCGTGTACAGATAATAACTGTGGTATTCCCCCGACTCTGTAATAAATTTTATATGTTCATTTTCTCTTTTGGCTAAAGCGCCGGCGGTAGCATAATTCGGTTTTAATTTCAATTCAACTTTGATCTTAGGATGTCCGGCGACCACCCGGATATTGCGGTGGATCTCCGCCGGGCAGTAATAATGATTGTTCCTTAAAATAAACCGCGGCATATAATCATAAATATCAAAGATGCCGTCGGCTGTTTCAATGCGGGTTTTAATGATCGCGGTGTGGCGGACATACTCCTGGGATATTTTTGTCGCATTGATACCGGTAATTTTAAAATACCCTCCCCGGCCCTCATCCAAGACCCTGCCGCACACCGAAGGAGAATCAAAGTAAGGCATGCACAGCCAGTCAATGCTGGCGTCGTGCGAGACCAAAGCCGCGCTTGTTCCGTTACCGATCAAACCGTAAGAATACTGTTTCATAAATTTAAAAATTACGCCGCTGATTCTAAGAACAAGCTCAACAGCTGGTTAATCTCTTCTTGATTTCCCAAATAATATTCCGCGGCGGTGTCTCGCTCTTGCCCGACCCTTACCGTAACTCCCTTGCCCTTTAAAACTTTAAAGGCATCCTCATCGGTCACGTCATCGCCGATACAAACAGGAAAAACATTATCCCCACCCAGGACCCGCTTCCATTTGTTCAAAAGCCACAAAACAGCCTTGCCTTTATCCCAAACCACCGGCGGCCTGATTTCAAAAACCATTTTACCCGATTTTACCGTAATCTGATTGTTTTTTAAATATGGTTTGCAGGTGTTATTAAATATTCTTTTGATCAGCTTAAAATTCTCAGGATCGGCCGAACGGTAATGCAGGCTCAAGGTAATCCCTTTGTCTTCGATATGCACGCCTGGAATCGAGGCAAGTTTGCCATTTAAATTTTCCCGGATAAAACCCATCGCCTCATTCATGCTCGGCGGAATTAAACCCCGAAAATTTATATCCGGCCCTTCGATCTCATACCCGTGATTGCCGACATAGGTAATGTGCGGGATATTCATCTTTTGCTTTAAATCGGCAAGCATGCGGCCGCTGACAACGGCGATACGAAAGCACGGGGAACGGGATAATTTCTCGAGGACTTTACGGGTCTCTTCCGGGAGGGCAGCCAGGCCGGTTTTTTCGACGATCGGTGCGAGCGTGCCGTCGAAATCCAAGAACAAGATAATAATTTTATCTCGGATTTGGCCTTTGAGCCGGTCCCAGCACGAAAAGAGATGCTTTTTTTCTGCAAGAATAGCGGACACTATCTTTTGCCTCACGGCTTTGAGTTTAAGATTTTTCGACCCGGACTTGGGCCAACTCCCACACCAATCGGCTCGCCCACCGGTAAACGTTATTGCTCTTCAGATTGCTTCTCAGGCGTTTCATTCTTTCTTTCTGCTCCGCCGCCGGCAGCTCGAGGGCATGCTTGATCGCCTCGGCCGTCTCCTCGATGTCATACGGATTGACAATAAAGGCATCCCTCAACTCCCGGGATGCGCCGGTAAATTGGCTTAAGATCAATGTCCCCTGCTCGTCATCTTTGGCCGCAACAAATTCTTTCGCCACCAGATTCATTCCGTCATGCAGCGACGTGACCAAACAGACATCGGCCGCTTTGTAAAACGGCAGAATCTCCGCATGGCTGTGGTGTTTCATAAGAAGAACGATCGGCTGCCAATTTCTAGTTTTTAAACGCGCGTTGATGCGTTCCGCTTCACCGACGACTCCGTCGATGAATTTTTGATATTTCGGGATCGCAGTACGGCTGGGGGCCCCCAATTCGACAAAGGTAAACTTTCCGACATACTCCGGATTCTCGTCCAGAAAACATTCCACGGCCCGGAAACGCTCCACAATGCCTTTGGTATAATCCAGACGGTCCACGCCGACCCCCAAATATTCCGCCTGAAAATTATATTTCTTAAAGAGACTGCTTCTTGTCTCCTCACGGGGCACTGCGGCGCCGTTACCGGAATTAAATGCAATGCTGATGGGAAACGGTTTAATCCAGGACGTGTGCCCCTCCCGGTAAACGGTAAAATGTTCGTAGTCAATCCGTGATTCCAAAAACCGGTCAACCGACTCTATAAAATTATTGCAGTGAAATTGCGTATGAAACCCGACGATATCAGCACCAAGCATCCCCTGCAGAATTTCTTTCTGCCAGGGACAGATACTGAAGGATTCCGGATTCGGCCACGGAATATGCCAGAAGATCGCCACTCTGGCGTCCGGTCTTTCGGCCTTGACCATCGCCGGCAATAGTGCAAAGTGATAATCTTGAATCAGGACATTCGGTTCTGCGACGTCCCGCAGTTCTTTGACAATGGCATCGGCGAATCGCTGGTTAACCTCCTTATAAGCCACCCAATCGTTTTTTCTGAATATCGGCCGGGTATGCGCGATGTGGCAAAGCGGCCATAATCCTTCATTGGAGAATCCGAAATAAAATCCGTCGTCCAACTCTTTCTCGATCCAGATGCGCTTTAGAACATACTGCGGCTCTTCGGGAGGGACCTTTAATTTAGCATCTTTGTCCGCTGTCTCGCGGTCCGCAGTTCCGCTGCCCTGCGCGATCCAAGTCCCTCCGCAGGCTTTTAAAATCGGCTCCAGCGCTGTGACCAACCCGCTGGCCGGAACGATGCATTCGATCTCTTTTCCTTTTTTATTATGCATGTACGGTTCACGGTTCGATACCACAAACAAAGGCCGGCCCTCCAACTTCTCCCGGACAAATTCTTTGAGCCGTTCCGGCGTCCACAAGGACTCGGCTGTATTGCGCAACCGGGCTTCTTCTTCCGCCGAAAGACGCGCCTCCTCCAAATTATTTGCCATCCTGGTTATTTCTTTCGCCAACGGCCCAAGGAGTAATTGCCCTTTGGGGTCAAAATCCTCCGCCGGATCTCCTCTCCTGACCTTTTTAATCCATTCCGTCGTCTTCTTGATGGGGGCCATAACATTAAGATAAACAAGAAAAAACGTAATCAACGCAATTAAAAGCGCCTGGACAAATGCCCGCCAAAAACTGTTCACCCAGATCCTTCTCACCCGGTCCTGAATATAAACGGAATTATGAAAGATCGTCAAAACATGGCTGTTGACCCCGCTCGACAAAAGCGGTATCGAATACGCATGGAGCTGTTCATCATCTATTCCCAGGTACGAACTGTATTCAGCATTATTAAGCTCAACTTCCTGAATATTCTGCGCGATTAGATTAGGATTGTCCTGCAGCCTCGGCTGCAGACCACGCGAGGCGAGGACCAGGTTATTCTGAATATTATGAATCGCGATCCCGACCAGTCTTTCCCGGTTGGAAAACCTTTCAACGATCATCTCGAGAGTAGGACGCGTTTCCGAAAAAAGCAATGGCTCAACGGCAATCCGCAAGCTGTCAGCAAGGATTGCGGCCCTCCGCTCCAGCTCGTTCTTAAGACGCACTTCCTCCTGCTGCGCTTGCCGGAATGAAAAAGCGATCGCAACCAGGACGATACCGGCAATGAGCGATAAAACCAGTCTGAGAGTGATCCGCATAATTTCTTTTCGATTATAAAAAAATAAAGGCCGCTATCTGATTTTAAATCAGATGGCGGCCCGACCATCTTCGCTGAATCCTCCGGAAATCTACCGAAATCCGGACCCTTTTTCTCCCTAATGATATTTTCTTAAATCTTAGTGGTTGCCACAAACATGCGCCCGGCTATTCCACCGGAATTTTAGTTTTATTTTCCAGAGCCAATTTTCTTAATGTGGCCACGGACCGCAGGAACTCATTCAGCGGACGCGCCGGATACCCGGCGTACTTGGCCCCTTCCGGCACATCCCCGGTCACGCCCGAAACTCCGCCGATCTGGGCATAATTGCCGACCACGATCTCCGGAGCAAAATTAGCGCACCCGCCCATCGCGACATAATCGCCCAGCGTGACGCTGCCGGAAAATCCTGCCTGGCCGGTGATCAGGACACCCTTGCCGATCTTGCAATTGTGCCCCATATGCACCTGATTGTCGATCTTGGTCCCCTCGCCGATAAGCGTCGGAGAAAAGGTGCCCTGATCGATGGAAGTCCCGGACCCGATCTCGACCGCATCCTTGATGAGAACTCCGCCGAAATGCCAGACCTTCAAATGTTCCCCTTTGAAAAAATTATATCCGTACCCGTCCGAACCGATCGCCGTGTTCGCGTGGATCCGGCAATCTTTGCCGATGTGCACGTTGCGGTAAAGCACGACGTTGGGATACAGCACCGTCCGCTCGCCGATCGTCGAATACGACAGGATCGCGCAGCCGGAATGAATAACGGCCTGCGCGCCGATCACAACACCCGCGCCGATAAAAACATTGTCCGCGATCTTACTGGTAGGATCAATCTTGGCCGTGCCGGTTTTGCGGCCGTCGACAAGATCATTCCCCTGCGCGTTGAATTCATCATAAAACAATTTTGAAAAACGCGACAAGGCGAGGTCCACCGATTCTACGATCGCGTAAAAAGCAAAGCGGTCCAGGGCACCGGACTCTTTTTCCGTCTGGATCGTCTTAAAGAATGCATCCTGAAAAACCACTCCGATATTGTTCAGCGGCGTGCCCTTGTTCAATTTGTCCAGCAGCCGTTCATAATATTTTTTATTCTTGATAAAGATCATGCCGTCTTGATGAAACTGGTCCAGCGAACACAGCGTAGCGACGTGCGCCGCACGGCCTTTGGCGGAACGGACCTGAAAGCTGGAATCTATTTTGGCAAAGCTATCGAGTGCAAACATATTTTTCCTTTCTGCGGAAACGAAAAAATTGCGGAATAAAGAACAAGCCCGGAGGCAAATATTTCCCGACGTTCTCTCAATAGTATCGCAGTAGTCGGGACTCCGAGTTCTACAGTAAATATCCAGGAAACGTCGGAGCCTGATTTGCGCCGCTATTCTACATGGATTCCCGGATAAGGGCAATGAGAAATTGGAGAGGGTGTTTTAAAGAATCACACAAACGGCACGGTCATCTTTCTTAAAATCTTCGTATCGTGATTCACGCTGGCGCACTGCAGCTTGCCGTGCTGATACCAAAAGAAATCCACGGTCTTCGAGTGATACATATCTTTACGCAGGTACACCGTAAACGGCAGGCCCAGCGCCTTGACCTCATTGCAAACCTTGGTGTATTCCCCGTCCGGGATCGCCAACGCCTCGGCGTTGACCCGCCCCCCGCGCCCTTCGGAGATGAATTTGTACAAATGCCAGGCATGGATGAACGGTTGCGCCTGATTTAATTCTTTCAAGAACAGCGCCAGCGCTTTAAGCCCGTCCTTATTGACCTTCGTAATGATCGTAGAAATGGTCACGCTTCTTTGAGCGCGGCGCAGCCTTTGCAGGCAATCCATGATCAGCTGCTGATGCTTATCCTTATAAAAACGCATCTTATTATGGACGGCGCTGTCGACGGATTCCAGCGGCAGGACATAGCGGTCAATGCCGGTGATCGATTCAAAATTCTTAGGCAGGGCAATGGCATTGGTGCCGACCTGGACCAGGAATCCCATCCCCTTTGCCCTTTCGGCCAAACGCACCAGGTCCCCCGGCCACGCGAACGGTTCTCCGCCGCCCAAAACAACATTCGTGAACTTTTCTTTCTTGAGCGTCTTGAGCAGTTCGACCGCCTGCGCTTCGCTCATCGCATCAAAATTATCTTCCGTGATGCAGAACGTGCAGGTCATGTTGCAGGCCGGATGCAAAAAGATCACCGCGACATTGTAAGGATTGGTTTTAGGCATGATGTTTGAGGAATATTATAGTGAAAATGCCCGGCGAAGGAAAACGTTAATTGCACCGTTTCATTTTAATATTGTGCGGCAGGAATTTCGGGAATAGGGCGGCAATAAAAAAATTTTATGTTAGAATACAAACATCATGCTGACGATCCCTATACTGCCGTTATCACCGGAACACAAAGACCTGCTGATTCTGATCCTCGGTCTGGTCGCCGTCAGCGGTCTGATCGTCATCGGGGTCTTGCTGCGGTTGTGGCTCCGGGAAAAACACCGGCATCTCATTCCGGCGTTATCCGTCAGCGTGAATCACGAGGCACTGGCCGTCGGACTTTATATAGAAAATCAAAGCGATGTCCCCGCCAAAAACATCGTGATCCAAGACCTCAATGTCGTTGTGGAGATCGCCCTGGGCGGGGCCTTGACACTGCGCTTCACACCCCTGCCCTCGCTCGCTCCCCATCAGCGGGAAGAATTGGCTTTTAAGATTTTTAACAGAAATTTTGAATTGCGGCAGATCGCACCTGACACTGTGATCCCGCACCTCTGGGGGGTTCCCTTGGAAGTTCGTCTCACCTGCACCAATCTGCAAAACATCAAATTCCTCTGCACCTTTCAGAAAGACCAAAGCTCCAATAATTTTTACAGCAAAGAAGTTATTACGCTAAATTAAGAAATACACCGCCGGCCCTAACGCCCGCTGCGGTTCTGTGTCACGCGCAGAACTTCTTCCGGCGTGGTGAGCCCGGCAACGACTTTTTCCCAGCCGCTCTGCCGCAGGGTCTTCATGCCCAAACCCTTGGCCTGTTCTTTGATCTGGACCGCGCTGGCGCGTCTTACGATCAATTCCGAAACTTCTTTATTAAGAAATAAAAATTCAAAAATAACGGTACGGCCGTAATATCCGGTCGAATTGCAATGCTCGCATCCTTTCCCGTGATAAACCATCGTGTCCTCCCGGACGCCGGCAACTTCGGTCCGGAAATCCGCGAGATGTTTCATATCGATCCTACCCGCGGTCTTGCATTTGGGGCAGATCAACCGCACCAGACGCTGGGCGATAAAACATTCCACCGTGCTGGTCACCAAGTACGGTTCAATGCCCATGTTCAAAAGCCGCGCCACGCCGCCGGCGGCATCGTTGGTATGCAAGGTCGAAAAAATCAAATGCCCGGTCAACGCCGCCTGAATGGCGATCTCCGCGGTCTCCACATCGCGCACCTCACCGACCATGATCACATTGGGGTCATGCCGCAGGATCGACCTTAACCCTTTCGCAAAAGTCATGTGGGTCATCATATTGACCTGGATCTGCGTTGCCCCTTTCAATTGATATTCCACCGGGTCCTCGATCGTGATGATCTTTTTTTCAATGGTATTCAGGCACGAAAGGCACGAGTACAGCGTCGTCGTTTTTCCGGAACCGGTCGGACCGGTGATAAAAACGACCCCGTGCGGTTTACGGATCAGATCGTGAAAAATACCTTTTTCCGCATCGTTCAAATTCAATTCATCAAAGCTGTAGATCTTGGAAGAATTAAGAATGCGAATGACCGCGCTTTCCCCCTGCGTGCTGGGCAAAAAAGACACCCGCATGTCGAGCTCGATATCGCCGACCTTCAGGCGAAAGCGGCCGTCTTGCGGCACGCGGCGCTCCGAAATATCCAGATTCGCCATGATCTTGATGCGCGAATTGATGCTCTCCTTAAAAAATTTAATGCTCGCCGGAACATTCACGTCGCTGAGCATCCCGTCCACGCGGTAACGGATACTCAATCCGTTATAATACGGTTCGATATGGATATCGGTCGCCCGCTCCTGAAACGCCTGCAAAAAAATTTTATTGAGAAAATTCCCGATCGTGGCATCGGCCGTGCTTTTTTCCAGATCCAGGATCTCTTCTTCTTTGCGGCTGACCAAAAGTTTGTTGTCCTGGCTTAAAATAATCTCCTGGATGGTCTCGGCGCCGACCCCGTAGTATTTGCGGATAGAGTCCGTGATCTCCTTGCGCGAGGCCAGAACCGGCGCCAGCGTCTCTTCCACCTGCATCTGGATCTCATCCCGCAAAAGGACATCAAAGGGGTTATTCATCGCCAAAACCACTTTTCCCTCTTTGACCGACACGGGGATGACCTGATAACGCTTGACGATCCTAACCGGGATCGTTTTGAGCACATCCGTAGAAATTTTGTGGTCCTTCAGCTCTATATAAGGAAGGTCATACTGGTACGCGACGACCGGCAGGATCTCGTGTTCGTGATTGATAAATCCCAGGTCCAGGAGGACCCGGCCTAAAAGCTGGTGGAGCTCTTTTTGCTTTTCCAAAGCGGTCTGCAACTGATCGTAATTGATGATATTGCGCTGCACCAACAACTCCCCCAAGAGCGCCTTTTTCTTGGGAGTATATTTACTATGCGTAAGCATGATCATAATATTTTCCTTTTTAAAAAATAAAAAAACCAGGTTGCTTGTTATGGCAACCCGGCTATCATGGACAACTGCTTTACGTCTTTAGATCCGTGGCTTTGCGATTCGTTGCTTATTTTATATTTAGAAGGGCCTGTGCCCTTGATTCCTCTAACGAATCCCCGCATTCGCGGGGTCCCACCCTTTCGGGTGGTTTGCCTTTATCAGACTGCTTGTTTTAAAAATACCACATCCCAGCCTGATGGCAATAGGATTTGGCCGCCGGCGAGAAAGCGCTCTCTCGGGCAGCAGTTCCTTAACCCTTTTTGCTCCTATACGTATTGTCGATCTCGATCTTAAGCGAACTTAAGGCGAAGCGGATATCCATGAGGAAAAAAACCAACGATAAGATCAGCGAAATGAGGCCGGCGGCAAAAAACAATTGCACGAATCCGACCAAATTGACGTCAAAAATATACATCGAAAACAAGGCCAGGATGATCACGCTCACGCAGCCGATGCTGGCCGTCGATAAGGCAATAGAGATCCGCAGCATCTGACAACGCTGGTAGAGGATATCGATCTGCTGTTTCAGCAGCACCGCCACCCCCTGCGGGGCGCTGCCGTAAGCACTGCATAAAATGCGGACCCGGTCGATGGAGCGGCCGAGGCGATTGGTCAGGCTCAAAAGCAGCAGCCCCACGCCGGAGATAAGCACCACCGGCGCGATCGAGGCCTGCAATACTTTTATTAAATTATCGATGTCCATAGCTACCTCCTCACGGAATATTCCTTTTTGTCAAAAGTCTTACTGTCTAATCTTTCTATCTTCTGCTTTTACAGAGAGTTCTGATCATTGGACTTGCCTCCCCCCCC
>MHGP01000086.1:15998-17204 GCA_001805615.1 Omnitrophica WOR_2 bacterium RIFCSPHIGHO2_02_FULL_48_11 | reverse complement strand
TGCCGCATGTGGGCGATAAGATCACGACCCTCGAGGGCAAAGGCCGGGTGATCGATCTTAATATTTTGAAACGGATCGCGACGGTGGATTTTGGCGAAGGAAAAATTTCCCGCATGGTCTATAATCAGGACCACGAAAACTAATTCCAAAAATCTTTGATTCCCTTGACCAGCTGAGCCTCTTCCAACAGTATGTCTAAAAAATTTTACATCACGACACCGATTTATTATGTCAATGACAAGCCGCATATCGGGCATGCGTATACGACGATCTTGGCGGATGTGTTGACCCGCTTTCATCGTTCCGCCGGGGATGAAACGTTCTTCCTGACGGGGCTGGATGAGCACGGCCAAAAGGTCCAACAGGCGGCTGAAAAGCGCGGACTCTCGCCGCAGGCGCATTGTGATGATCTGGCGCCGCGCTTTCTGGAACTTTGGAAAAAACTCAATATTCATTACGATGATTTTATCCGTACGACCCAATTGCGGCATATCAAGCTGGTGCAGGATACGCTGCAGAAAGTTTATGATAACGGCGATGTTTATTCCGCCGAGTATGAGGGCTGGTATTCGGTGGCCGAAGAGCGGTTTATTACGGATATGGAAAAGGATTCAGGGAATTTCCGGGAAGTTAAAAAGTTGAAAGAGAAAAATTGGTTCTTTAAGATGAGCCAATACCAAGACCGGCTCATCAAATATATTGAAGACAACCCGGAATTTATTCAGCCCAGCCACCGGTGCAATGAGGTGCTGGGGTTCTTGCGCCAGCCGCTGGAGGATCTGTGCATTTCGCGTCCGAAGGCCCGGATGAGCTGGGGGATCGAAATACCGTTCGATAAAGAATATGTGACCTATGTCTGGTTCGATGCCCTGCTGAATTATATTACCGGTCCGGGCTACGGTGAGGATCCGAAACGTTTTGCCAAGTGGTGGCCGGCGGATATCCATTTGATCGGCAAGGATATTTTAACGACGCACGCGGTGTACTGGTCGACGATGCTTTTCTCGCTGGGACTTCCGCTGCCGAAGGTGATCTTTGCCCATGGCTGGTGGCTCACCGGGGACACCAAAATGAGCAAATCGCTGGGCAATGTGATCAATCCGCTGGATTTTATTGACCGTTACGGTGTCGACGCTGTCCGGTATTTCCTGATGCGGGAAATGGTTCTGGGCGCGGATGCCAATTTTACCGAGGATGCCTTTATCA
>MHGP01000086.1:1641-15988 GCA_001805615.1 Omnitrophica WOR_2 bacterium RIFCSPHIGHO2_02_FULL_48_11 | reverse complement strand
AACACCGATCCTGCCGCTCAAGAGATCCGCGCCCAGGCCGAGGCACTGCCGGAGCGGGTCCAGTCTTTGATCAAAGCATTGCAAGTTCATCAGGCGATCGAGGAAGTTATCATCCTGGTGCGTGCGGTGAATAAATATGTCGAGGCCCAAGCCCCTTGGAAAGTCGCAAAGACGGATTTGAAGGCGGCCGGAAATATTTTGTATACTGCGACGGAAGCGTTAAGGATCAGTGCGGTTTTATTGTCTGCCGTCATGCCGGAGCGGGTGGGGGTTGTTTTGGGTGTCTTGGGTGCGGCGGGTTCTTCAGAAAAGTGGGGCGAACTTAAAGGCGGGACACAATTAAAGTCGCATGAGGCATTATTCCCGCGGATCGAAACGAAATGAAGGTCACAAAATCACAATGTCACCAGGTCACAAGTTGTTATAAGCTTTAACGTGTGACGTTGTGACTCTGTGACCTTGCGACAAGATAGGATTTTTATATGGCTATCGAAACCATCAAATGGGTCAACGGCTGCGCTCGGATCATCGATCAGCGCAAGCTGCCGACGGAATTCAAATACATTTTTTGCCGCGATGAAAAAATGATGTGGCACGCGATCAAGACCCTGGCGGTGCGCGGGGCGCCGGCGATCGGGGTCGCGGCCGCTTTTGGCGTGCTCTTGGGTTTAAAGAAATTCAAAGGCAGCGATAAATATAAATTCTATAAGTTCTTTTACAAGCTGTGCGATTATATCGGCTCGTCCCGTCCGACCGCGGTCAACCTGTTCAATATGCTGGACCGGATGAAGGAGGTCGCCGAGAAAAACCGGGACCGTTCGATCGCCGATATCAAGGAACTCCTCCATAAAGAAGCGATCGCCATTTATAACGAAGACCGCAAGGTCTGCCGCCGGATGGGAGATTTTGGTGCGCAGCTTATTCAGCAGAATAAAAGTTATATGACGGTTTGTAACGCCGGGGCGCTTGCCACCGTCGATTACGGGACCGCGCTGGGGGTTTTTTACAGCGCCAAAAAACAAGGGAAGAAATTCAAAGTGTTCTCCTGCGAGACCCGTCCGTTATTGCAGGGGGCGAGACTCACGACATGGGAACTTTTGAAAGAAAAAATCAATACCACCTTGATCTGTGACAACATGGCCGCGACCGTGATGCGGCAGGGCAAGGTAAAAGCGATCTTTACCGGCGCCGACCGTATCGCGTCGAATGGCGACACGGCGAACAAGATCGGCACCTACAGTCTCGCGGTTTTGGCGAAGCACCACGGGATCCCGCTGTATATCGTGGCCCCGCGCTCGACGTTTGATCTGAAGATCAAATCCGGCAGGCAAATTCCGATCGAGGAGCGCTCGGCTGATGAGGTGACGCATTTTCGTAATGTGCAGACCGCTCCGCAAGACGTGAAAGTTTACAATCCCGCCTTTGATGTGACTGATCATTCTTTGATCACCGCCATTGTTACGGAATATGGTATTATCCGTCCGCCGTTCGAGAAGAATATTAAAAAAACATTCAGGAGGCGAATATCAGAAAATCAGATTATCAGATAGAGATTATCAGAATATCAGAGCCCAGAGGTTAATCTGATATTCTGTTCTCTGAATTTTTATTCTGATGCCCTGATGTTCTGATTTCTTATTTTATGAAGAAACTATCCGCTATCGGGGAATTCGGGTTGATCGGATTATTGCGCAAGCAGTTTTCGGGATCCCGGCGCCGGGGGAGACCGGAAGTCATCAAAGGCATTGGCGATGACACCGCTGTCCTGCCGTTTCACAAAGATAAGTATTTGCTTTTCACGACGGACATGATTGTCGAGGGCGTGCATTTTACCAAAAAAAGTCCGCCGGAGGCGATCGGCCGCAAGGCTATGGCGTGCAATTTGAGCGATATCGCGGCGATGGGTGGGGTGCCGACGTACGCGGTTGTTTCTCTGGGGACTCCGGCACGGGTCAAGGTCAAATTCATTCAAGAAATTTATGCGGGAATGGAACACCTTGGTAAAAAATATAGGGTCACGATCGTCGGCGGAGATACGGTCCGCAGCGACAAGCTGATCATTAATATCGCGCTTTTGGGAGAAGTGAAGCGCAAGGCATTGACCACGCGCGCTGGAGCAAAGCGAGGCGATTGGATCTTTGTGACCGGGCCTTTGGGGAATTCTTTAAAGAGCGGACGGCATTTGTCTTTCACCCCGCGCTTGAAAGAAGCGCAATATCTGGTGCAAAATTTTAAACCGACGGCGATGCTGGATATCTCCGACGGATTGGCGGCGGATGTGGGCCATATTTTGGAAGAAAGCCGGGTGGGGGCGGTTTTGTATGAGCCCAAGATCCCGTGTCATCGGGGTGCTGCGCTCAATAATGCCTTGTACGACGGCGAAGATTTCGAATTGCTCTTTACCGTTCCGCCCGCGTCAGGCAAGAAACTGCTCGCCGACAAACGTTTTTATTTTATCGGCGAGATCGTGGACAGGAAAAACGGACTCACCCTGGTCGACCGCAGATGGAAATCCCGGCGCTTACCTTTTAAAGGATTCACCCACTTCTAGAGGAGGTCTTGATGAAAAAGCCCGCAAAATCCGCCAATTACGACAACCTTTTACGGCGGGTCAGGGCCGTCCTCATCGAAGGCCAGCGCCGCATCGAAGCGGAGCGTGTTAAGACTTATTGGGAAATCGGACGGATCATTTACACGCACATTTTAAAATACAAGGACCGTGCCGAGTACGGGACAGAAGTTCTCAAACGTCTTTCTAAAGATTTAAATGTCGTGGAACGTCCAACTGTAGGCGGTGAACCTGAATTACTGGTTGATCTGGGCTTTGGCATGTTCCGCAAGATCTCGCCTCAACCCCGCTTGAGTAAAGGAGATTTTGTCGGCGAAAATTTCAAGAAGATCAAAGCCACCGCCAAAGACCTTTACACTTACCAGGCAGTTGTCGAAAAAGTCATCGATGGCGATACAATGAAGGTGCGGATGGATTTAGGATACGATGATTCCTGCCGGCAGGTATTGCGCCTGCGTGGGATCGACTGTCCCGAAATGGACACACGCGAAGGTCAAGCGGCCAAAGCGTTCGTCCAATCTTACATCAAAGAAGCGCAAATGATCATTGTGCGCAGCTCAAGGTCGGATAAGTATGATCGGTATCTGGCGGATATTTTTGTTCCACGGGAAGGGGAAGAGGAGATATTTTTAAATAATCTTCTGCTTGAAAAGAGGTATGCCCTGAGATGGGAGTAAAAAATAAGTCTTGACTATTCCGCAGCAATAGTATATTATTAGTACTAAATTAGTAGTTAATTGCATTAAATTATCATAACATATTGAAAACAAAAGATTAATGTATGATTACCAATAATGAAAAATTATTGAATAGTTTAACTTTTGAGAACTACTACTCAAAAGAGGATATCGGTTATCGCCTTCCTAACGATATTTCCCTAGAAACTTTCTGGCAAGAAATGTTGCAATTCCGAAAGCAAAAAGCTGAATCTCTTCCTTTTGTAGATCAAAATAAAGTTTCTTTTTGGTATTTATCGACTCCCGCATTACAAAAAAAGATTTATGAAATTGATTCTTCGGGTAAAGATTCTTTTTACCATATGGTAAAAAAGGAAATTGAATCTGAATTAATTAAAGACTCTCTCATGGAAGAGGCCTTATATTCCAGCGTGATTGAAGGAGCCTTCTCGACATATAAAAGATTAAAAGAGTTGGTCGATGAAAAAATAGCCCCCGTAGATATCAATGATCAGATGGTTCTTAATAATTATCATGCGATGCAGTTTATTTTGAAGGAAAAGCACCAGAATTTAACCATGGATTTTATTCTTAAGCTTCATCATATTGTGACTGAAAAAACCTTGGGGCCCGATGAAGCTTACGCTGGTCGGTTTCGTGATGATTGGGTATATATTAAGGATAAAAGGGATCGAGTCATTTATACGCCGCCTCCGGCAGATCAAGTGACCGCAGCCATGGAACAGTTGATTGCTTGGGTCAATGAGCATAATGAATCCACGTTTATCCACCCTATTATCAAAGCCTCCATTATCCATTTCCATTTAGTCTATATTCATCCTTTCTTCGATGGGAATGGGAGAACGGCACGGGCGTTATTTTATTATTATTTGATTAAGAATGGATATGAGTTTTTTAAGTATTTTTCGATTTCAGTGGTCGTACAAAAAACAAAAGCGCAATATTATCGTGCCATGAAGGATGTCGAAGGTTGCGGTGCTGACTTAACTTATTTTCTCTTGTATATGACGCAGACCATTAACGATTCTATCGGCTTGGTGACTGATCGGATTGTAAAGCATTACAAAAAGGATTTTATTTTTGATAAATTGAAGGAAAAGGGTCAGCTTCTCCATCCTCGGCAGGAGAAGTTCCTTAAGAAATTTTTAATCAGTGATAAGGGGCTGATTACGATTAAAGACTACCAAAAGGCCAATGGTGTGGTCTATGAAACCGCCCGGAGAGATTTAGAAGATCTCGCTTCTCGGAATATTTTATTAAAGACAAAAGAGCGTCGTAAATTTGTCTATCAACCGAATTATGAGTTTTAGATTAGTAGTTGATAATATTATAAAATGTTATATTACAATATGTTACAGCAAAACTACTAATGAGTTAGCAGGTGGGCCCAATGTTTGAACAAGCCTTTAAGAATATCGATGACATCCTCCGTAAAGACGCGGGGGCGGCGACCGAGCTTGATTATGTTGAGCAGACGTCCTGAAATTTTATTAATCTTTAAGAGAGCGCTATTATGGTAAAGCAGAAACCAAAAAAACGGCATCATTATATACCCGTCTTTTATTTGAATGGTTTTACGAATAAAAATGGATGTCTCTATGTATATGATAAAGACAGCAATCCAGTCTTTGAATCATCCTCCCAAGGCATAGCATACGAGAATCATTATTTTTCGTTTATGACGCCACACGGCGAAAGAGATTCGGAGACCGTAGAAAATACTGTCATGTTATGGGAGGGAGAATTTGCAAGAATAGTAAAAAAAATTCATGACCATGAGGATTTGACGGATGATGATTATATAGTTTTCTCTTTTTTCGTTGCATCTATGATGGTAAGAGTTCCCAATATGAGGGATAACATACGGAAAGCGACCGGTGAGACGATAAAACACATGAATGTCTTTATGTCGTCCCACAAAGAGAATTTTGAACGAATGATAAAGAGGTATGAGTGCAACACAGGAAAGCAAATTGGCATGGATGTTGAAGAACTGCGTCAATGGATGAATAATCCGGATAATTATGATATGACTGTTGATAAGGAATATGCTACTGGGATGGCCTTATGTTTGTTTGAAGATTTTGCGAAGGTGTTTTTTCAGATGAAATGGGCTTTTTTGAAGGCAACGGCCGATTACAAATATGTGACAGGAGACAATCCATTGCGATATATTGACCCGACACATAATCCGCGCTCATTTTACGGGGTAGGACTTGCCAATAAGAATATAGAAGTATCCTTACCATTATCCAAAGAGATTTGTGCTTTCGGCTCATGGAAATATAGAGAAGGTCATATACAGGCCAGTAATCAGCATGTAAAGCACTTGAATAGGATGACTGTTAGCGCATCGGTAAAATTTATATTTGCAGATAATAAATCAGAGGTTATTGATCAATTTGTAAAAAAGCATAAGGGAAGCCACCCGGTCATGGTCGTTGGGTAGAGTAATTAGTGGCAAGCATTTATGAAATCCTTCCAATATCTATCGCAAGGTGAAAAAGAGACCCTGCGCCTGGGCGCTGAGTTCACGCCCTTGAAAGCCTTATGAACTTTGAATGTATCAACGTCGATAGTTGGCATAGACTTAAAGACCTTCCCAAGGGTTCCCGCGAGAAGCAGTGGGTTTTAAGACCCAGGCGCTTGAACCTTTCTAAGAAATTTGAGACCCCGGTAGAATTTTATTTGTTCAAGGAATCCCACAAAAGATATCCCGCTGAATTTTGGGCTGAGATCACGGCATCGGAGGTAGGTAAGATTCTTGGAGTTTCAACCCCCGAAACTCAGTGCGCGCACATGGATGATAAATATGCTGCGTTGGTTAAATTTTTTTTGAAGATCGAATGGAATGAGAAAAAGCAGAGATATCAACAGATCGAGACGTTTTTAGAAGGGGGAGATATTGTCGTAGGTATCGACCCAACTTTTGACAGAAAAGAAGGAGAAAAGCATAATATTTTTATTGTGGAGAGAATATTTTCGAGCATTGATCAAAATGATTTGTTTAGAGAATTTTTGAGGATTTTAATATTCGACACCATTATCGGCAACACGGATCGTCATCAGGATAATTGGGGTTTTATCCGCAACAATAAGACCAGTCAAGTGCATCTGGCCCCGGCTTTTGACAATAGTACCAGTTTGGGCAGTGAGTTAATTGAGGAAAAGTTAGCTGGTTATTTGGCTCAAAATGAGATAAAATTGATACAATACATTAAAAAAGGCAAAGCTCACATCAGATGGTCGGAAGATGGGGCCGATCTTGTCCGCATCAATCACTTTGAACTGCTTAAAAACATTGCTCAGAAGAAAGAATTTGTTATCGATGACATCCGTGCGATGACGCGTTTTACCGATCAGCAAATCAAAGATATTTTAGATGACTTGGCGAAGATAAAAATTGCTAATTCTAAATATATTTTAAGTGAGATACGAAGAAAATTAATACTTAGAATCATTTGTCTTCGACGGGATTTGTTAAAGAAAGAATTTAAAATTATATGATTAAGTTAGAAGGACGAGCAATTTATTTATCCTGGCAGTCGACGGATCACGGCAAGCGGTATATTGTCGCTGAACTTATTGAAAAGTCGAATGGACAGTATTGCTTTCGCTATATTCCCGGAAAAGATCTGGATGAGGCCAAGAAGGTGGGATTTGATGGTTATCCTGCGTTTCCTAATCTAGATGAGGAATATACGCTTAATGCTATTGATCCATTTGTGATGCGCTTACCAGCCAGGTCAAGGATGGATTTTAGCGAGTTGTTGAATTATTGGGAAATTCAGAATTCTAATATCAGCGATTTTGATTTGCTGGCCATTACCGGCGGCAGGCTGCGTACGGATAATTTCGAATTCATTGACCCTCATGCGGTGAAGCGGCCGAATCAATTCTTGACGGAATTAGCTGGTTTTGTTTATCATGCCGAAGATCAAGAGTTGAGGAATATTCCTGCGGGTTCTCAGATGCAGCTTGAACGGGATATAGGAAATCGTCATGATCCTTATGCGGTTAAGGTCTTGTATAAGGGGAAGCAAATTGGGTATATCAAGAGGGTTCATTCTCAGACTGTCGCGGAAGAATTGGATAAGGGAAAGAAGGTTAAGGCTGAGATTAAGAATTTTGATGTCAATGGTGTTGTTAATTCTATTTTATTGAAAATTACGATCGCTGAATAAGGTTTAAAGAACCCGCTAGGCTTTTAGTTGTTTAATGTGCCTGGCGGGTTTTTATCTGAAAAATTTTTACAGTTGAATACTACTGATGAAATCCTTCGAATATTTATCGCAAAGTGAAAAAGAAACGCTGCGTCTGGGCGCTGAACTGGCCCCGTATCTGCGCTGGGGCAGCATTGTTTGCTTGTTCGGCGATCTAGGCAGCGGCAAGACGACGTTCACCAAAGGCATTGCCCAGGGCCTGAAGATCAATCAAAAAAAAGTGAACAGCCCGACCTTTGTCCTCCTGAATATTTATGCCGGGAAAAAGCCGCTGTATCATTTTGATCTCTACCGCATGGAAGAAACGGGCGAAATATTAAATATCGGATATGAGGAATTTTTATACGGCGACGGTGTCGCGGTCGTCGAATGGGCGGATAAGCTGGGGGACCTTATGCCCAAAGAATATATGAGCGTGACCTTCGTCCACCAAGACAACAATAACCGGCTGATCCAATTTGAACCGCGGGGGAAGCATTACGTTGGGATGCTTAAAAAAATGTCCCAGTCCCGCGGCGGAATGAAAAGTAAGATTAAATAACCAATAACCAAGAAACAATAACCAAGGAAAGTCCAAGAAACAATAACCAAGTTCCAAAAATATTTGGTTATTGGTGTTTGGTGATTGGTCATTGTTTGGTTCTTGTATCTTGGTTATTGTTTCTTGAAATTATATTATGAAAATACTTTCCTTAGATACTTCCACCAACAATTTTAGTCTTTGCGTAGCCGACGGGGAAAAGGTCTTGGCAAAGAAAGACATTGTCCTGAATAAAATTCTTTCCGATTCGATCGTCCCGACGATCGACAAGGTCTTGACGAAGGCGAAGGTTCCTTTGTCGGAGCTGGACGGTTTTGCCGTCGGGCTTGGTCCGGGGTCGTTCACCAGTTTACGGGTCGGTTTATCAACGGTGAAGGCCTTGGCCTTTGCCGGCGGCAAACCCGTGGTGGGGATCCCCAGTTTGGATGTGATCGCTCAAGGAGTGCCGGCGCAAAAGAATCAAGATATCTGTGTGGTGTGTGATGCCCGGCGCAGTTTGGTTTATGCCGCTTTTTACCGCAAGCAAGGCCAGCGCCTGACCCGCCGGGGAAAATATTTGCTTGCCGGCATTGAAGCGGTCTTAAGCCAAGTGACGGAACCGACGCTCGTGGTAGGGAATGGTATTGCCTTATTCCGTGAGGCGATCAAGAAGGCCAAGGGAACTGAGATCACTTTGGCCGAGGAAAAGTTCTGGTATCCCCGGGCGGTGAATTTATCGCAATTAGCCTATTCGAAATTCTCTAAAAAAGAGTATAATGACATCGATTCACTGGTGCCGCTGTATCTTTATTCAAAGGATTGTCAGGTTGTCCGATGAGCGCTAAAGCCAAAAAAAATATTTATCCTCTCACCTGGGCCGAGATCGACCTTGCGGCCATCAAAAGTAATTTTGCCGGTGTTCACCGGCTTGCCCTCAAGACGCACCGGGCCCGCGGACAAACACTGGTCGGTGTTTTAGCGGTTATCAAAGCCGATGCCTATGGCCACGGGATGCCGCAGGTCGCATCGCTTTTGGATCGCAGCGGCGTTGCTTTCTTCGGCGTTTCGGACGTGCGGGAGGGGATGGCCTTACGCCGTCTGGGTATCAAAAAGCCTATTCTGTTATTTGAAAGCACGTTGCCGGTTCTTGCCAAACAGATCGTGGATTTTCATCTGACACCGACGGTCTGCACGAATGAATTTGCTAAATCCCTGAATGATTATGCCCGCACCAAAGGGGCCAAGGTTGATATTCACGTCAAAGTGGATACCGGCATGGGCCGCTTGGGCATTTGGCATCAAGAGGCGCTGGCCTTCATCGATGGTTTGTTGAATTTTCCTTACCTGTCCATTAAGGGAATTTATACGCATTTTCCGTCCGCTGACACGGATAAGTCTTTCACCAAAAAACAGATCAAGCAGTTGAGCGATCTTATCAAAACTTTGGACCGCCGCGGACTGGTCGTGCCTTATGTCCACGCGGCCAACAGCATGGGGCTGGCGGATTATCCGGCCAAGGTTTTAAACTTGGCCCGGGCGGGGCTCATGCTCTACGGTCTATATCCAAGCCAGAAAATACAAAAGAAGATCAAACTGCGTCCGGCGATGACGGTCAAATCCCGGATTATTTTTTTGAAAAAGATCTCCCGGGGCCGCAGCATCAGCTACGGCCGCACGTTTATCGCCAGGAAAAATATGACCGTGGCAACGTTGCCGATCGGTTATAACGACGGGTACGGGCGCTGTTTTTCGAATAAGGCCGCGGTCCTTGTCCAGGGCAAGCGCTGCCGGGTGCTGGGTCGGGTCACGATGGATCAAATCATGATTGATGTCACAAAAGTGAAAACGGTGAAACTGGGCGATATCGCCGTCATTCTGGGGCGGCAAGGGCAACAAGAAATTTCGGCGGAGGAATTGAGCCGCCTGGCCAATACCATCAACTATGAGATCGTCTGCAACTTAGGCAATCGTCTCTCGCGGGTATATGTCTCTTAAACGACCAAGGCCGCAAGCAAAGCAGGCGAGCCTCGGCATTTCCTCAAAAAAGGGAAATGAAGGAAAATGACGGGAGCTGTTATGAAAAATTTTTTCTGTCCCCTCTCCAGTTTTTTAGTTAAACTCGTTAGCTGTTTGATCATTGTCTTCGTTATCCTTTTAGAAATTTATTTCAACATTTATCCTTCCTCGCAAGGTCTGACTTGGAGGTTCTTGAGCGTTTATTGTGGCCGGATCCTCTGGGCCTTAAGCATTTTCGTTCCGTTGGCTATCCTGGGTATTTTTGGAGAAGGAGTGGTCAAGGTTTTTCAAATGATCCGGCGAAAGGAAGAGCATTCCATCTACGAGGTTGTGGATGCTGTCAATAAGATGCTTATTCCTTGCGTTATGCTGGCGGTTACCCCTTTTGTTTTGTGGATGTTAGGCTTTGATAATCCGCAGGCGCATCTGCACTATATTTTTTTTATGATCATTGCGGTCGGGATCATTAACTTTAAAACGATCGGCCGCACGACTTTTTTGTTGGTTTCTACGTACCTTATCGCAACGAACGGGTACGACTGGCTGATGGGATTTCAATATTTTGGACAGTCGGATGCCGTGACCCTCGTCGTCTTGATCCTACTTAATGGGTATCTTTTTACCCCTTCAGTTTCCCGATTGTTCAAGAATTTAACTTAAAATTTTGTCCTGATGAGATAAAACGCCAGGCCGCTGAAGAGGGCCGGCGCCAGCCATGCGGATAAGATCGGGGGGAAAAGTCCGCCTTTGCCGAGCGCCAAGCCGACGGCGTTGAGGACATAATACGAGAAACCGATCACGATCGCGATCCCCAGCGAGGTGAACGTCACGGCCTTACGCCGGCCGGTCATAAGGGCAAAGGGAAGTCCTACCAGAATGATGGTGAAGTTGGCCACCGGAAAGGCGATTTTTTGATGCAGGTCGACCTTAAAATTGTTGAGCGCTTTCGCGGCCCCGCTGTGCGAAAATTTTCGGATATAGTCCCCCAGTTGTTTGATATTCATCGACGCCACGTCGATCCGCTGCCGTAGAAAATCCTGTGGATTTTCTTTGATGTCCATCAATTTTTCTTCATGAACTTTTACTTTTAGCGGCGCTTGAAGATCGGCATTGTTAAATTCGGTCACTTGGCATTTATAGAATTTCCAGATGATGCCGGTCCATTCCCCCCGGAGGGCGACGATTTTTTCTTGAATATTTTGGTCATTGTCATAGCCGAGAATCGTGATCCCTCCAAGCTCATAGGTGTTGGGATCAAAAGAGTCGATAAAGAACAAACGGTTTTTTAATCCATAGAAGGTCAGGTTCTTGATCTTGGCTTTATTTTTTTGTTTACTTTCCAGGCTGGACATGTTCTCGGCCCTGATCTGGTTCGATACGGAAGCCGACTGGGGGATGATCCGCTCATTCACCCAAAAGACAACGGCCGAAAGCATGAGGCTGAAACAAATGGCCGGCCGGCAGATCTTCCAGAAATTGAGCCCGCTGGTACGCAGGACAATGATCTCGTTGGTATGATTGAGATGGCTGTAGGTAAAGAGGGTCGCGATCAGACAGGCGATTGGAGAAGTCTGCCCCAGGATCATCGGGAAAAAATAAGCGTAATACTGCAGTAAAATTTCAAAAGGGACTTTGCGTTCAATAAAATCCTGCAGGTTGCTGGCGATGTCGATGAGGATGTAGAGAAAAGAAAAGATGAGAATATTCGCGATGAATATTTGGACGATCGATTTTAAAATGTAGCGGTCGAGGATACGCATAGCTTAGAAAGTAACAATAACCAATTTCCAAACACCAAACAAATTACAATATTCAATGGTTGATTTATAAAATTTTTGAATGGGTGTCATTTGTTTTTGGTTATTGTTCATTGCTTGGTGTTTGTATCTTGTATCTTGAATTCTTTTCATGACGTGCAAAGTTTATAATTGAGAATTGCCGCGAACCCGCCGGCTAAGACATTGGGGACCCACATGATAAAACCGGGCGAGGCTAAACCTTGAACGCTCAGGGCCTCACAGCCCAGGGACAACAGATAATAAACCGCGGCGCAGATCACGGCCAGGACGAGGTTGGCGGACTTTTCCCGCCGGTGAGTGATGACCGCGATGGGAAGTCCCAGCATGATAAAGAAAAGTGCGGAGAATGACCAGGCGATCTTGCGTTGATATTCCGTGTCCAACTGCGCGGTCGTGACCCGGAGTGCTTGCAAACCTTTTTTCGCTTCTTCCAATTCCTTAAAGGTCATGCTCTTGGGTTTTTTCTCCACTTCTTTATACCCCTGCGAAAGGTCCAGCGTCATAAAATAATTTTTAAAATTCAATTTATAAAAGCTGTTCGGGTCTTTGAGGTTCGGCTCATCCGAGGTGCCGTTCATTAATTTTAATTTGACTTGATCCTTGCCCGGGATCGGGGTGAACTCGCCGTGCCGGGCGATGATCGTGCGGGTCGCTTTTCCTTCGGGCTGCGGCTGATAGATCGTGACATTGTACATCTTATTGCCGTCGATTTTATGAATGAAGAGGATCTGATCTTTGAAAGAATGAATGAAAAGGCCGGCCTCCAAGAGCGCGGTGGGGTTGCGCACCCCGAGGTTTTTGAGCATTTTTCGCTGTTCATGATGCGCATAAGGAATGATCTGGGCGTTTAGGACAATCGAAAGCAGGCTGATGATAAGGCCGATGAGAAAAAAAGGAATGACCAGCCGCCGCAAGTGCACGCCGTTAGCGCGGATCGCCAAAATTTCATTATCTGCCGACAAGCGGCTGAAGGCTAAGATCACGCTGACCAGGCAGGCAATCGGGAGGGTATAGCCTAAAAGCACCGGAACATAGAGGAGAAAAACTTTTCCGATGAGGATCAGGCTGACCCCTTTGTTGATGACGAGGTTGGCGAGCTGCACAAGGTTCCCCAGGAGAAAGACGCAGGTGAGGACCCCTAACGCCAGAAAAAAGGGGAGAATGCACTCCGCCAAAATGTAATTGCGTAAAATTTTCATAGGACCTCGTTGTCCGAATCCGCAATAGCCACGGTCAAAACATCCACGCGCTGGGCCCCGGCGGTTTTGAGGACGCGGGCCACCTCGGATAAAGTCGCGCCGGTGGTCAATAAATCGTCGACGACAAGAACCCGTTTGTTCTGGAATTTGTGAGAGTGTTTTATTTTAAATGCCCCTTGGATGTTTGTCCAGCGGTCTTTCTGGCTTAAACGGGCTTGGAATTGGGTCGGCCTGGTACGGATAAGATTGCCTTCGCTCCAGGGAAGCTGAAATGTTTCGGCGACCGTTTGGCCCAAGATCTCGCTTTGGTTGTAGCCCCGTTCCCGCAACCGTGTGGGATGCAGCGGGACCGGCGTGACGACATCGTATTCCTGCAAGTTTTTTGTGTAGGTGTCGGCAAAAGAACAGATGGCCTGGCTGAAAGGCCGGCGCAAGGCCAACTTATTCCCATATTTGAAGAGATGGATCAATTTGCGCATGGTCGGATTATAAAGGCAGGCGCCGATAGCAGAATCAAAGTGCGGCTGATGGTTTGTGCACTGCATACATAATTTTTTTTCAGGATCTTCCAAATGACGGGAGCATTTCGGGCAAAAAGGCGGAGGATTGGGTTCGATATGTGTGGCGCAGGCAGGGCAAAGCACCATGTTTTTATCCCCGCCGGAAAGGTATTTTTTGCAGAGGATGCACAAAGAAGGAAAAACCAGATCGCATACACCGTTCCAAAATGTCTTTAACACGGAGGCTATGGTAACATTTCTCCCCGGGGCTGTCAACGAAGAGGCTCGCGGGGGGAAGATTCTTGGGAAATTGAGACCGTTGAAGAAAGCAACGGTCTCATGAGAGTGTTGAAAATTTTTTAATACTCTCAAATTCAGGTTGAAGACAAGCGGTAATCCACGTATAATACCTTTCAGTTTATAAATTCCTTATTGACCTTTGTACAACTAAAGAAAATAAGGAAGTCAATATTAGGTCTTTTCTTCGAGATGACAAAGGTTTAATATTGGACTTCCATATTGCAATTGGTAGGGAAAAGACCAATAAGTGAGGGAAAACAATGAAAAAGAATTCGTTCCAAAATGTGTGGGTACGGGGTGTTGGGACCGCGTTTTTTGGGGTTATGCTGCTCTGTCATTCGGCCGCGGCGCAGAGCTTTCTTTTCAATATCGAACCCCTCGATAAAGCCGGGATCACCAAACTCAGCGATGACCAATTGCTCGACACTTATATTGACGTCTTGGTCGAGGTCGAGGGCTTAAAAACATTTTATTCCAAAGGCGGCCTTATCCCGAAGGAATATACGAAGTACAAGGAAATCAT
>MHGP01000086.1:876-1378 GCA_001805615.1 Omnitrophica WOR_2 bacterium RIFCSPHIGHO2_02_FULL_48_11 | reverse complement strand
TAAATTCTCGGCGATCGGCGGTCCCACGCTGGGCGCGGATCCTTTGGTCGGGGCCATCGGCGTATTGAGCCATCAGGCCGGAAAACCGGTCAATACTTTTATCATCCGTAAAGCCCCTAAACCCCACGGCAAACAGCAGCAGATCGAAGGCCCGATTATCCCGGAAGGTTCCCAGGTGATCTTGATCGATGATGTCGCCACGACGGGCAAGGCCTTTGTTGAATCCATCGAGGTTTTAAAAAAATATCATATCGGTGTCGCCAAGGCCATTTGTCTGGTCGACCGGGAACAAGGGGCGCAGGAAGCGCTGGCGAAGTATAAGGTTCCTTTGATATCGATATTCAAAGCCCAAGAATTCTTAAATTCGAAACCCTAAATGCGAAATCGAAACAATATTGAAACGCTGAATTAGAAATTTTAAAAAGTTTTAATATTTATTATTTCGGATTTAGAATTTGTTTTGTATTTCGATATTCGAGCTCCGTATCTTTATAATGAAAAC
>MHGP01000086.1:0-855 GCA_001805615.1 Omnitrophica WOR_2 bacterium RIFCSPHIGHO2_02_FULL_48_11 | reverse complement strand
TGTCCAGCGCCAGGAATTGCTCCGTCGCTGCGGCATGAAATTCACCGTCCAGACCAGCCGCATTCATGAGATCACCAAGATCCAGACCACCTGCGCGGCCCTTGTGCAAAGAAATGCCTTGTTGAAAGCGCGCGATGTCGCCTCCCGTCGCCGCGAGGGGATCGTGGTCGGCGCCGACACCCTGGTGTATGTCGGCCATAAAACGATCATCGGCAAACCGCGCAATCTCAAAGAAGCCAAAAAGATCCTGAAGATCCTGTTTTCCCGTCCGCATTGGGTGTACACCGGGGTGGCAATCATCGATGCCGCGACCCAGCGCACGAGGGTCGATTATGAAAAAACCAAGGTGTATATGAATCACCTCTCGGACGAAGAGATCGACCGCTACCATACCCGGATCTCTCCTTTGGATAAGGCCGGCGGTTTTGATATCGAAGGCCATGGCGGATTGTTTATCCGGCGGATCGAAGGGTGCTATTCCAATGTGATCGGCCTGCCGATGGCGAAACTGCGGGAAATGTTAAAAGAGTTCGGCATCTTTATTTTTTAAGCCATGAAAAACAGCAAAGTCATAATTTTGGGCTGCTTATTCCTGTCCGGGATAGGGTGCTCGTCGGAATATAACCTTGCCACCAATCAGCAGGAAACGCTGCTCTTTGGCACCGAAAAAGAAATGAAAATAGGCGAGGCGGTCGCGCGGCAGTTTGACAGCAATTTTGCGATCAGTGACGATGCGGCCTTGAATGAACGGGTCAGGAAAATTCTTGACCGCATTGTCGCGGTCTGCGACCGGCAGGAATTGGTATATACCATTAAGGTGATCGATGAGGATAAGATGAACGCGGTGAGTCTCCC
>MHGP01000085.1:14360-17679 GCA_001805615.1 Omnitrophica WOR_2 bacterium RIFCSPHIGHO2_02_FULL_48_11 | reverse complement strand
CGACGTGAAGAAACGCCGGTCGGTTCTGGGTAATTTTACCGGTGGGTTAAGCGGTCCGGCGATCCGGCCGATCGCGGTGCATATGGTTTACCAGGTCGCCCATCGGGTGAAAATCCCGGTGGTGGGGATGGGCGGGATTATGAATGCGAATGATGCGTTACAATTTTTGATCGCTGGGGCATCCATGGTGGCGGTCGGCACGGCAAATTTTATCAATCCCCGCGCGCCGTTGGAAGTTTTGGAAGGGATCCAGGCTTATATGAAAGAAAACAAAATCACCGATATCAAAGACATTATTGGCAGTCTCAGGTTGACAAATGAGCACCTTTAAGGCAAACTATTGACTTCTTCAGGTATATAAAACAGACCATCATTAAACGGGAGGAATAACTCTTATGAAATCTTCAAAAATATTCCAACACTTCAGCAAAGTCATTTTATTCTTATGTTTTACACTGTCTGTCTCTCTGGCGTTCGCCGGAGAAGCCGATCTGGTGATCCCTGATCTCAGTTCGGTGAGCTTTTTAAACATCGACGGCCGGACACTTCTCTTGTGGGGGATGTCGGTCTGCGTGTTCGGGTTTATATTTGGTTTTGTGCAATATACCAAGATCCGTCAGCTGCCGGTCCACTCCTCGATGCGTGATATTTCGGAATTGATTTACGTGACCTGCAAGACCTATCTCATCACCCAAGGAAAATTTATTTTGATCTTGGAAGGGCTCGTCGGTATTATTATCGTGGCGTATTTCGGGTGGCTGCGTCATTTTGCCATGGGGAAGGTCGCGCTTATTTTATTTTGCAGCTTGGTGGGGATCGCCGGAAGCTATTTTGTGGCGTGGTTCGGGATGCGGATCAATACGCTGGCCAATTCGCGGTGCGCCTTTGCGAGCCTTACCGGAAAACCGTTCCCGGTTTTTCAGATCCCGCTGCAGGCCGGTATGAGCATCGGGATGCTTTTGATCAGCGTTGAACTTTTTGTCATGTTGGCGATCTTGCTTTTCATTCATCCGGAAAATGCCGGGGCCTGCTTTATCGGATTTGCCATCGGCGAATCTCTGGGCGCGTCAGTTTTGCGCATTGCCGGCGGTATTTTTACAAAGATTGCCGATATCGGTTCGGATTTGATGAAGATCGTCTTTAATATCAAGGAAGACGACGCCAGAAATCCCGGGGTCATTGCCGATTGCACGGGAGATAATGCCGGGGATTCGGTCGGTCCGACGGCGGACGGATTTGAAACATACGGCGTTACGGGTGTCGCGCTCATTTCGTTCATCCTTTTGGCGATCCAGGATCCGCTGGTCCAAGTGCAGCTTTTGGTCTGGATCTTCATGATGCGCCTGGTGATGATTATCGCCAGCGGTTTGTCATATATGATCAATGAAACGATCAGCCGAGGGCAATACCAAAATAGTTTGAAAATGAATTTTGAAGCACCGCTGACGTCTTTGGTGTGGATCACCTCTGCGGTTTCGGTGGCGTTCACGTATTTAGCTTCGTATCTACTGATCCCGCAGCTGGGGGATGGGACGATTTGGTGGAAATTGGCCTCGATCATCACCTGCGGAACGCTCGCCGGGGCGATCATCCCCGAGCTGGTCAAGATTTTTACTTCAACGGAATCGGCGCATGTGCAAAATATCTTGCATTCCTCGCGCAAAGGCGGCGCCTCTTTGAATATTCTTGCCGGATTGACGACCGGAAATTTCAGCGCCTATTGGATGGGTTTGGTGATCATTGGGCTCATGGGGATCGTTTACGGCGTCAGCACGTTGGGGCTGGATGCGTTGATGATTGCGCCGACGGTTTTTGCTTTCGGTTTGGTGGCCTTCGGATTTTTGGGTATGGGGCCGGTCACGATCGCGGTGGACTCCTATGGCCCGGTGGCGGACAACGCGCAATCGATCTATGAATTGTCCCTCATCGAGAGCATTCCGCATATTAAAGAAGATATCAAAAGAGATTTTAACTTTACGCCGGATTTTAGCCATGCCAAACATAATCTCGAAGCCAACGACGGCGCCGGCAATACTTTTAAGGCCACGGCGAAGCCGGTCTTGATCGGGACCGCAGTGGTTGGCGCCACAACCATGATCTTCTCCATCATCATGATCCTGACGCATGGATTAACCGTCAATATCGATAAATTGTCCATCCTGTATCCGCCGTTCTTCTTGGGGCTGATCACGGGCGGGGCGATGATCTATTGGTTCACCGGTGCCTCGATGCACGCGGTTACGGCCGGGGCCTATCATGCGGTCGATTTTATCAGCAAAAATATTAAATTGGACGGCGCGACCAAGGCCTCAACCGAGGACAGCAAGAAGGTCGTGGAAATTTGCACCAAATTTGCCCAGAAGGGGATGATTAATCTTTTTCTGGTGATATTCTTTAGCACCTTGGCTTATGCCTGCCTTAATCCGTATTTCTTTATCGGATATTTGATCTCGATCGCGATCTTCGGGCTTTTTCAGGCTATCTTTATGGCCAACGCCGGCGGCGCCTGGGATAATGCGAAAAAACTGGTGGAAGTGGATTTGAAAGAAAAAGGCACGCCCCTGCATGCGGCAACCGTCGTCGGCGACACGGTCGGCGATCCGTTCAAGGACACGACCTCTGTTTCGATCAATCCGATCATTAAATTTACGACGCTGTTCGGGCTTCTCGCCATTGAAATCGCCATCGAATTGAGTCATACTATGGCGCTGACTTTAGCGGCGGTCTTCTTTGTGGTCGCGCTGGTTTTTATCGGAAAATCTTTTACAGATATGCTCGTTAAAGCCGAGAAGTAATCATTGATAAAATATGGCCACTGTACGCAAAGACAAAGGGCAGCTCATCGTTGCCTTGGATGTTGATACCCTTACCGAAACTCACGCCCTGGTTGATAAGTTAAGTCCTGTTGTTGATATTTTCAAAGTCGGCAGCCAACTTTTTACGGCCTGCGGTCCGGCTGCGGTGCGTTTTATCCAGGCCCGCGGCAAAAAAGTTTTTCTCGATCTTAAATATCACGATATCCCAAATACGGTTGCCCAGGCGGTGCATTCTGCCGTGAGTTTGAGCGAAGCGGTACAGCGGACAACCCCGGCTGCTAAAAAAGATCCGGCGGCGCAGACGAGTTTATTTATGCTTACGGTGCATACGGTAGGCGGTGTGGCGATGATGAAGGCGGCGGTTGAGGCCGGGGCAAAAGCGGCCAAGGAATTTAAGGTGGCGCAGCCCCTGGTCATCGGAGTGACCGTATTGACCAGCGAGGGCAAAAAGGAAAACATGAGCGCTCTCGTCTTGGAAAGAGCCCGCATGGCACAGGAAGCCG
>MHGP01000085.1:0-14281 GCA_001805615.1 Omnitrophica WOR_2 bacterium RIFCSPHIGHO2_02_FULL_48_11 | reverse complement strand
TTGAGGAGGCGGCTTCTCTCCGTAAAGAATTTGGTCCAAAATTTATTATTGTTACCCCGGGGATCCGGCCCTCCGGAGCGGATAAGGGAGATCAAAAACGGATCGCCCCCCCCGCAGAGGCGGTCAAGAGCGGCAGCAACTTTTTGGTCGTCGGGCGGCCTATTTTGGAAGCGGCTGATCCCCTGCAGGCCGCGACAGAGATATTAGAAGAGATCAATAAATCCTAATTATAAAATTCTAAATCCTAAACAATTTCTAAATGTTTAGAATTTAGAGATTAGAATTCAGAGATTGGCGGTTAGCTTCCGCTAAGTCGTTTGGTGGGCAGTTGACATTTTGGACGAATAGCTCAGTTTCAGCCAGAGGCTTCAGCCCAAAGCTGATCCGCCTCTGGAGGAGATCCGCCTCCGGCGGAGGGTTAGCATTCAATATGTATTATGTATACGTTTTAAGAAGTTTTAAGAACAAAAAACGATATGTTGGGAGCACTAAACTGTTCCCAGAGGAAAGATTAAAACAACATAATATGGGCTCTAATACATGGACTAAACAAAATGGTCCATTTGAGCTAATTTATCAGGAGGAATACATAACTGTTGCTGTGGCAAGAAAGCGAGAAATTTTCTTAAAGAGCGGGGTGGGACGAAAATATTTAGATACCTTGAAGTTCAGGGCGGTTAGCTCAGCTGGTTAGAGCATCTGACTTACATTCAGAAGGTCGAGGGTTCGATCCCTTCACCGCCCATGGATTTTATTCCATCGTCGTGTCAGAA
This sequence comes from Omnitrophica WOR_2 bacterium RIFCSPHIGHO2_02_FULL_48_11, assembly GCA_001805615.1. GTDB lineage: Bacteria > Omnitrophota > Gorgyraeia > Zapsychrales > GWA2-47-8 > 2-02-FULL-48-11. Next base: position 13,508 of record MHGP01000085.1, on the reverse strand, counting down.
ATTTCTTTACATTTTTTATTTTTGTTTTAAACTATACGCTATCTTAAATTTTTTTTTGGGGCCGTGGTGTAGCCCGGTTAACATGTCAGCTTGTCACGCTGAAGATCGCGAGTTCAAATCTCGTCGGCCCCGCCAGTCTTCATTACAATAAAAAACCTGCAACCCGAAAGGGCGCAGGTTTTTGTCTTATATGAGGGAAGACTGGCGGGTGTACTTGGCGGCCTCCGGACGCCAGGTGCCCCGCATATTTCCTCTCTATCGCATTATCCTCTTCATGATCTTTGTTCCGTGATGCCATCCCCAGCCGGGTTCGTTCGCCCAGTCCCCAAACGCCGCCAGCGGTTCAAAATTGTTTTTGATATATTTTTCTAACAATGGACAATAGGTTTTTCCGAAGGTGCCTAATCCAGCTTCCTTAGCATAGGCGCGGTTTGTGATGAGGACAGTATTGATCTTTTTTGTCTCTAATTCTTTGATGATTTCTTTTTCCTGTTCCGAAGAGATGTTGATGTACTCAAAGAATATGAGCTGTCGGGAGGGGCTTTTTTTGTCGGTGAGGTAATAATACAGCGGGTCATAAGGAAGGGCCAAGAATGTTTCGTCCTTTTTTAAATTGTTCTGTAGATATTGGGTCGTTGCCTGGACTGCAGCAAACCATTGCGGCGGATTGGTTGTGTATATTCTTCCGCGCGGGTGCGCAAGATAATGCTGCGGATTTTTATAGGTGCTTTGTGTTTGCCATCCGATGGCGAGGCGCAGTATTAGGATTAACAGCAGTGTCAGATACAATAAGACTTTTATTGCCTTTGGAAAACGATGGGTCGCAAAACCGATCAGGATAAAAATTAACATCGTGCTAAAAGGTGTCGCCCAATAGGTTCGGTAGATCACACCGCTGCGCAGGTATTCGTGAGCGCTGAAAAGATAAAAAAGACAAAGGATAATGATGGTCAAAAACATGGTTTTCTTTAATTTTTTATCCAATGCGGCATCGGCTAAGAAATACCCTATTCTGATGACGGAAAAGAATAATAAGAAGGCGAAGAAAAAGGAAGCCCAGGATTCGGACATGGCCATTTTCATCATGCCCCAAAGGAACTCGACTGCCTTAAGAGGTGTTGTGTAATAGGGGTCGTAAGTACTCAGGTACGGAAAACATTGCTTGGCATAGTAGAGCGGCAGGTCATGGATGAGGAGGTAGTAAATTCCCAGAATAAAAATGGGCAATAGCGTCGAGGAGAGTAAATAGAGGTATTTTTTTTCCTTTGAGAGAGGGTTTTTGTTGGTGAAATCGATGAGGGCAAACGCGATCAGGAGCGCCGCTAAAGCAAAAAGGCCGATATTGATCTTGATCAAGGATAAAATAAAAACGAGAAAAATGCTGAGGAAGAAATAATAGATATTCAGGGTCTTGATGTAGGCAAAAACACAGTACAGAATTCCCAGGAGGGCCGTGAGCCCCCCGGCGTGGTTGTAGGTGTAATGAAAGTCGGGCTGGAAGGATACAAACCACAAGGCGGCTATCAGGCTGACCAGCGGCGACAAGAACGAAGCGACGGCCAAATAAATGAATGCCGCGGCGAGCATGGTGAGCAGGTATTTTCCCAACAGGACACTTTGGATCGTAATGCCGAAAAATTTTAAAAAGACCGCATAATAATACGGCATGATCGGCCCGTAGACCCACCAGTAGTCACGGTAAGGAACAGCCCCGTCGAGTGTTGCCTTAAAACAGTAGAGGTCCCGCCCATGATCGCCTGAGGCCAGCCAGGGCTGGTAATTGATCGTTGGGTAAAGAATCACCCCGGCGGTCAGAAGGGTCAGGAAAAAAACTGCGGTTCGGTTTTGAAAAAAATCGGCAAAGGGGTCCATTAATTTCATACAGGCTTGAGTATAGCACGGCGTCTTTGGGCAATACAGGTCATTCTTTAAAAAACTTTCAGAGACGGGGCGGATGTGTTACAATTCCCTCGTCTATTCAGATTCTCTATATCATTTTGAGCCCGCGGAAGGAGTTTTTTCATGATAACGATTGATGATTTCAAAAAAGTCGAATTGATTATCGCACAGATCAAAGAGGTCAAGGAGCACCCCAACGCGGATCGGTTATATCTTTTGAAGATCGATACGGGAAAAGAAGAAAAACAGCTGGTGGCCGGCATCCGTAAATCTTATACCCCGGAACAGCTCATTGGCCGGCGGGTTGTGGTGGTGAATAACCTGCAGCCGGCAGTTATCCGCGGGGAAGAATCCAACGGAATGGTCCTAGCGGTCACTGATGACCAGGGGATCGCGGTCTTGGGCGTCGACCGCGACATGCCTTTAGGAAGTATCGTAAAATAATTTCAGGAAAGTTATGTTTGCGGACCTACGACAATTTGTTCCCTCGGCCGTGTGCCTGAAGTGCGACGGGTGCTGCCGTTTTAAAGAAGCAGACAGCCGCTGGCGACCCCACATCACGCCGGAAGAAATTGCTGCTGCCGCCCGCCAAGGTCTGGCGGAAAAAATTCTTCGTTCCGCCGTCGCCGCGGACGGCCGGATCAAAACAACGTGCGCTTCCGGCGAACATTTATGTTCTTATTTTAATCCTGCGGATCACGCGTGCCGTATTTATCAAGCCCGGCCTTTTGAATGCCGTCTGTACCCGTTTATTTTGAACAAACAGAACGATCAGATCGCTGTGTGCGTGCATCTGCCTTGTCCGCATATTCAGGCGACAGAGACCAGCCCGCAATTTCAGACCTATGTCAGCTATCTGGAAGAGTATTTTTCTCGTCGGGACGTGCAGAAATTCATAGGACAGAATCCGGCGCTGGTGGCCGATTACAGCGCTTATCAGGACGAACTCAAAACGCTTTTTATTATCCGCTCCGCTTAAAAAAAATCATGGATCTCCTGGAAAAAAAATCTTTGGTTGATGAATATTTGCAGCAGAATCCGCACCGTTTATCGGCGTTTTCGTTCATCAATATCTTTGCCTGGAAAAATTTTTTTAATTTTCGTTTTGAGGTGATCGATAAGAATCTGTGTATCTTTGCCGAGAATGACTTGGGGTGTTTTTTATATTTGCCGCCGTTAGGGAAGACGATCTCCGCGAAGGCCGTTCAAGAATGTTTTAAGATCATGGGGCAGAAAAATAAAACGAGCGGGATGTCGCGCATCGAGAACGTGCATGAACAGCAGTTGAGATTTTTTCCCGAGCGGGTTTACAGATCTTTCTTAAAAGGATATGAGTATTGTTATTACCGCGGGGATATCGCTCGGCTGAAAGGCAATGCCTTTAAATCCCAACGCGCCCTTTATAACTATTGTGTTAAAAATTATAAGGTCCGTTATCTGCCTTTTGAACCGTCCATGGCCCAGGATTGCCGCACACTTTATGAACGCTGGGCAAAAAACCGCCTGCATAAACACAAAGACGAAATCTATCGGCATATGATCGAAGAGAATCGTCAGGTCCATCCGCCGGTGATGGAGTTTTATCAATCTTTGGGGCTGGTGGGCCGGGTGGTGGAGGTGGACGGCGAAGTGAAAGGCTACACCTTCGGATATCCTTTGAGTTCCGCAATTTTTTGCGTATTATTTGAGATCGTGGATCTGGAGGTGAAGGGGTTGGCCGCGTATATTTTTAGGGAATTTTGCGCGGACCGCGCCTTAAGCAATTATAAATTTATTAATGTCATGGATGATTTTGCCATGGAAGACGTTAAGCAGACCAAACTTTCTTTTAAACCGGTGATGCTTTTTCCATCTTATTCGATCACAAAAATATCATGAAGACCCTGACCGAACAGCAGTTTGTGGTTTTTGACGTCGAGACGACCGGTCTTTCGCCGCTCGCCGGTGACCGGATCATCGAGATCGCCGCTCTAAAGATCGACAAACTGCAGCCGGTGGAAAAATTTTATTCCCTGATCAACCCGGAACGGGAAATTTCCTGGGGAGCGTATCAGGTCAACGGAATTTCGCAGGCGATGGTGGCCCCGGCGCCCAAGGCGAAGCATGTCCTGCCCAAGTTCCTGAAATTCATCGAAGGCAGCCGGCTGATCGGACATAATGTGAAATTTGATCTGGGATTTTTATCCAATGAATTGTCTTTGGCCGGCTTGCCGTGGGAGGAAACAGCGGCGGTCGATACGATCAAGATGGCGCGGACCTTGCTTCCGGGATTGCCGAGCTATTCGCTGGCCGCAGTGTCGTACGCTCTAGGGATCGATACTGTGCAAAAGCACCGGGCGATGTCCGATGTGGAATTGACCTTCGCGGTCTTTCGTTATTTGCTGGAAAATGCCGCCCGCAAAGAGCTGACAGGTGTTGACGAACTCATAAAACCATTCCTATGTCAGCGCACACTGTAAAATCGTTTGTTTTTAAAGGCGACAGCCTCGGGGTTTTTGAATTATTCAAAAACGAGCCGCACGCTTTCTTCCTCGACAGCAGCCTGCATCATCCGCAATTGGGGCGATACTCGTTTATCGGTTTTGACCCCTTTTTAGTCATGCCAGGGCATGGCCCGCACGATCTTACCGCGTTAAGAAAGCAGTTTTACCGTTATCGAGAGAAGGAGCGCTCGCCTTATTCGCCGTTTCCCGGCGGATTGGTCGGCTATTGGAGTTATGATCTGGGGCTGGCCTTGGAAAAAATCCAGCGGCAGGCCAAGGCTGATGTTGTTTTGCCGGATTTTGTTTTTGGTTTTTATGATACGGTCATCACGATCGATCATTTGAAAAATAAGCTTCATGTCATCTCCACCGGGCATCCGGAGAAAAAAGGGTCATTAAGAACGAAAAGAGCAAAGCAGCGCAGCGCAGAGATTTGTCAACGGCTTGCGGCGCAGGAATTTGATTTTAAAAAACATCCTGCTTTAGCAAAAAAAAATTCGGCGGCGCACGCGTTAGATCTACAAAGCAATTTCACGCAGCGAGAGTACCGGTCGGCCGTTAAACACGCCTTACATTATATCCGCGAAGGGGATATTTATCAGGTCAATTTGGCCCAGCGGTTTGTGTTCGATCCGTCGCCGCGGCGCTTTCATCCGACGGAAATTTATAAATCTTTGCGCCGGCAATCGCCGTCGAGCTTTACCAGTTATCTGGATTGCGGGAATTTTCAGATCATCAGCAGTTCGCCGGAGCGGTTCTTGCAGCTGAAGGGACGTTCTGTTGAGACGCGTCCGATGAAAGGCACGCGCCCGCGCGGCGACAATGTGCGCACGGACGAGCGCCAGCGCCGGGAGTTGCTCGCCAGTCCGAAGGATAAGGCCGAGCTTCTCATGATCACGGATCTGGAGCGCAATGATCTGGGCCGGGTGTGCGAATACGGATCGGTCAGGGTCAAGACAATGCGCGAGATCGAAAAATACCGCACGGTTTTTCAGGCGACCTCAACGGTGCAGGGAATTCTGCGCAAAGACAAAGACGCGTTCGATCTTTTGCAGGCCTGTTTTCCCGGCGGATCGATCACGGGTTGTCCCAAGATCCGCGCCATGCAGGTCATTGAAGAACTGGAACCGCAGCACCGGGGGATTTATACCGGGGCCCTGGGGTACCTGAGCTTTGCCGGCGATATGGATTTGAATATTTTGATCCGCACCATGCTGGCCTACCGTAATAAGATCTATTTTCATGTCGGCAGCGGGATCGTGGCGGATTCGGTTCCTCAAGCTGAATATGCGGAAACTTTGGTCAAAGCCAAGGCCCTGCGTGATTGCCTGGGCGAGATGTTTGTCTCCGGGAGAGAGTGATGTATAAAATTTTTTTTGACGGCCATTTTATTTATGCTTCCCACGATACGCAGGAATCCTTATCTCCCGGTCGGCTGCCAGGGCAGGGTGTTTTTGAAACGCTGCGACTTTATGACGGAAAAATTTTTGCCTTAAGTTTCCATCTGCGGCGCTTGGGGGCCGGGCTGAAGAAATTACGTATCCCGTTTTCTTTTTCGTATAAGGATTTGGAAAAAGATATTCACCGAACTGTATGTTTGAATAAATTAAAAAATGCCCGCGTGCGGGTAACGGTCTGGCGTGTGCGAAAGAAAACTCATGTCGCTATTGTCGCTGTTGCCTACCGTCCTTATGCAGCGAGCCGGTACAAAAAAGGCTTTAAGGTCTGTTTTTCGTCGGTCCGCTGCCCTTTCCGAGAAGGATATGGAAATGTCAAATCGATCCGGTATAAGCCCTTTTTAGCGGCGTATGAACGAGCGCTGCGCCAAGGATACGATGAAGTTATTTTGCTCAATAAAAAAAATATCGTGGAAGGCAGCCGCACGAATATTTTTTTGGTGAAAAATCGGCAATTGCTGACGCCGGCTCTTTCCAGCGGCTGTTTAAACGGCATCACCCGCCAAATTATTTTCAAATTGGCGAAGAAAACCGGTATCCGGGTGCGTGAGGCGCGCTTGCAACCGCAGGATTTGGAACAGGCCGAGGAAGCATTTTTGACCAATTCGCTGATTGAAATTATGCCCCTCACTTTTGTTCAGCGGCAGCCGATTGCCAACGGGCAACCGGGGCCGGTGACCCGGCAGTTGCGTGCCCTTTATGCCCGGGAAGTGGGAAAATTTTTGATGCCAGGTATAGATGGGGAGTAATAAGATAAGCCGAAAATTTTTTATTGACAGCCATTTACGACTGTCCTATATTGTAGAACAGTTGTCCTATGCAATAGAACAGGAGATGAACAATGTTAATCCCCGACAAGAGAAAGAAAATACTTGAGGTGTTTTTTAAAGACCCCTTTAGGGAAGCGCATCTTAGGGAAGTGGTCAGGTTATCCAAAGGTTCGCTTACCAACGTGGATAATTCCCTGCGTTTATTCGTCAAGGAAGATATGTTTGAAAGACGAGAAGTATCTAATATGGTATTTTTTAAGCCTAACCTTGAAAATGAAGCGCTGTTGAAAATATTCGAATATTTGGAGATGGAGAAGCGGAAAGATTTTTACGGCAAAAATAAGAAGATCGCCAGATTATTGCAAAAATATTCCAACGACATTATTGATTTGTCTGACAAAAAAATCCAGATCGTCATCCTTTTCGGTTCAGTGGCCAGAGGCGATTGGACTAAAGACAGCGATGTGGATATGCTGGCGGTTGTTTCAGGTAAAGAAAACGAAGTGACGCACGTTTTGAATAAAGCCAAAATTGACGCCGGCCCGCTTTTAGAAATAAGGCCGATAAGCACAACAACGGAGAAATTTGTTGATGGGCTCAAAAAAAGGACAGAGTTCTATGATGAGCTCTGGAAAGATAGGGTGGTTTTATATAACGAGTTTTTGTTTTGGCAGTTGATCAGAGAGGGAGGGAAACCGAATGCCTAAGGGTATTGAGAAAACCCTGCGTGGATGTTTTCATCCCAAAGGAGGCAAGCCGAATCTTAAGAAAGTCCCTGTGGATATGGTTCGGGCGCGTCAGCATATCGATAAGGCGAACCGCAATTTGCGCGCCATGAAAATGATGTTTGATAATGATTTGTTTGATTGGACGATCATCTGCGGATATTACGCCATGTATCATGCGGTTTTGGCTGCGCTATTCAATATTGGTATCCGCGCGACCGCCCATTATTGCGCGATCGCCGCTTTTAAGGAATTCTATATTGAGCAAGGAAAAGTTGCGCCGGAATATATGGCTTACATTAAGAAAGCAAAACATCTTGAACAAAAATACGCTGAGACGCTGGAAAAGGCACAAGAAGAGAGAGTCATTGAGCAATATGGCGTCGAGATTCTCACCGACGATGACGCCCAGTGGATCATAGAAGACGCTAAGGATTTTGTTTTGAAGATAGAAGAGGTGCTGGCGTAAGTGATAAGGAATCCGATGTAATGCCCCTTATTCACTGGGATTATTCCGAGGTAAAAAAGAATAAGAAGTAACATGGCATGATGAGGAGTGGAAGGCCCCGGGGCCGTGGGGATGAGAAATGGGAAGGAAACAATATGAGCAATTTTATTACAAATAATGATGCAAAAGATCTCAAGGGTCGCCTGATCGAGCTCATCCAAAAGAGTGATGAACTGAAATTCTTGGTGGGATTTTTCTATTTTTCCGGCATCCGTGAATTATACAAAGGGCTAAAAGAAAACCCTAATCAAAAAATTAAGGTTCTAGTGGGGCTCAATGTCGATGCCACAAATTACGGCGTACTTGAGCTTGCCGATCAAAATGATCAACAATCCGATGAGGAAAAGACCTACAAATTCTTTCAATCCGTTAAGAAGTCCTTAAATACTGAACATTTTGACACAAAAGAATTTTACGAACAGGTAAAATTATTCATCCAGTTAATCCGGGACGATAAATTAATCATCCGCAAGACTTATAATCCGAACCATGCCAAGCTTTATCTTTTTAAATTAGAAGAGGGTCAGGTTGGCAGAAAGAACCTGTTTATTACCGGGAGCAGTAACTTAACCAGGGCTGGCCTGATAACCCAAGAAGAATTCAATGTGGAGATAAGCGATTTTGGCTTTGAGGATGCGGAAAACTATTTTGACGCTTTGTGGGATGAAGCAGTAAAGATCACGGAACACGAAGATGCTAAAAGAAAACTCATTGATATCGTTGAAAGAGAAACCCTTATTAAGGAAATTACCCCTTTCGAGGCGTTTGTTCTTGTTCTAAAAACCTATCTCGATTCATTCGAAGAGCGGGAAGTCGGGCAATCATTAATTAAAATACTAGAAGATAACGGTTACATTCCTTATCAATACCAATTAGACGCGGTTAAGCAGGCGCTGGCGATTATAGAAAATAACAACGGCGTGATCATTGCTGATGTCGTTGGTTTGGGAAAAACTATTATTGCGTGCGCCGTCGCGAGAGAAATGAAAAAGCGAGGCATTGTTATTTGCCCACCCGGTCTTGTAGGCGATAGAAACAAAAATTCCGGATGGAAAAAGTACACGGAAGAATTCAAGCTTCACGACTGGGAAGTTAGATCGCTTGGTGACCTGGAGAGCATTTCCGATTTTGTGAATAAACACAAAGATATTGAAGTCGTGATCATTGATGAAGCGCACCGCTTCAGGAATCAGGATACCAAGGATTACGAAGGCTTAAAGAACATCTGCCGTAACAAAGTCGTCATTTTGCTTACCGCCACACCTTTTAACAACAGGCCGGGTGATATCCTTTCGCTACTAAAGCTTTTTATCACTCCTAAAAAGTCATCCATTACACTCGAAAACAATCTGGTAGATAAATTCAAGGCATTCAAAGGGACTTTTGACCGGCTTGGGTTTATTAAAAAATACTGGAATTCACCGAATGCCGCCAAAAGAAAGAAGGCGGAAAGTTATTATCAGGTTTTCTTTGGAAGCAAAACCATTGACCTTGGAAAGGTGGCGCAAAGGTCGCATTACCTTGCCAAGCAAATAAGGGATGTGATTGAGCCAGTGACAATTCGTCGCAACCGGCTTGATCTTCAGAACAATCCTTTTTACAAGGATGAGGTCAAAAACCTATCAAAAGTCGCGGATCCCAAAGAGTGGTTTTTTGAATTAACCAAAGAGCAGTCCTTATTTTACGATCAAGTCATTGAGCAGTATTTTGGCGATCCTGATGACGGCGGCCAATTTAAAGGCGCGATTTATCGCCCTTTTGAATATGAGATCGAAAGAGAGGATATTGTTAATGAAAAACTATCCGAAAAAGACAACCGCCAGTTCATACAACAGAGAAACTTGTATGACTTTATGCGCCGCTTGCTCGTTAAGCGTTTCGAAAGTTCCTTTGGTTCTTTTAAGCAGAGCATAGAAAATTTCAAAAAAATCACCAAGCACGCTTTGGAATTCATCGAAAAAACAGGCGAATACATTCTTGACCGGGCCCTTCTTGAAAAGATTTATGACCTTGATCTGGATGGAATCGAAAGATATTTGACTGAGTATGCCGAGAAAATCAATAACGGCGAATATCCGAAAAATCACAAAAGGTATAAAATCAGCAGCTTTAAGTATAAAGACGAATTTATTAGCCACATAAAATCCGACTTAAAGCTATTTGACGAAATATCAGCTCAGTTAGCCGCCCTGGATTTGGTAAAGAATGATCCCAAAACCGGCTGCCTCTTAGAAAACATAAAAAGCGAAATTAAACAAAAGCACCCTAAAGGCGAACCAAAAAGAAAAATTGTAATATTTTCCGAGTATCTGGACACGGTTAAATATTTAGAGCCCCTACTAAGAAAGCATGTCGGCGAGAGAATCCTCGTTGTTGCGGGCGATCTATCAACTCATAAAATATCACAAATCAACAAAAATTTTGACGCATCCTATCCCGAACAAGATGATGATTTTGACATTTTGCTCGCCTCGGATAAGATTTCGGAAGGTTTTAACTTAAATCGCGCCGGGCTTGTTATCAACTACGATATCCCTTGGAATCCGGTAAGGGTCATTCAGCGGGTGGGGCGCATCAACCGCATCAGTAAAAAAGTCTTTAGCGAGCTTTACATCGTTAATTTTTTCCCTACCGAGAAGGGCGCGGAGCTGGTGAAGTCGCGCGAGATCGCCAGCAATAAAATGTTTTTAATTCACAGCACTCTTGGAGAAGACGCCAAGATTTTTGATATTGACGAAGAACCAACTCCATCGGGACTTTTCAACAGAATTCAGCAGAATCCGGACGCGCAGGAAAAAGAGAGTTTTTATACCAAAGCCCTAAAAGAATTCTTAAAAATCAAAAAGGATGCCCCTGAGCTCATTGCATCTTTAAAAAATTATCCGCCGCGCATAAAAGTAGCCAAGAAATACAGCGAAAATGAGCTCTTGGTATTTCTAAAAAAAGGCCGATTGTATATTCATTGTCTAAGATATAAAAATGCAAAAGAATTCGATGTTTATCAAGCTACCTTTGAAGAGGTGTTTGACAAGATCGTTTGCGCTCAAGATGAAAAAGCCCTGTCCTTAAGCGATAGTTTCTGGGAAGCTTATGAGGGCGTGAAGCGTTTTAAGGAGTCCCGCGTCATAACTCCAAGCGAACAAAGCCTTGAGCAAAAAGCCATGAACAATCTCGCGGCATTTATTAACCGGATCCAATCGGAGGACATAATGCCGCATAAGGATTTCTTACGGACGTTAAGAGAAGATATTTTGGACTACGGAACTCTTTCCGATTTTACTCTGCGTCGTATTGCTAATCTTGAGAGCGAGGATGAGGCAAAGCAAAAGCGGGCGTTAAGGGAAATGATTGCCTTAAAAAAGGAATTAGGAGAGGATTATCTGCAGAGAGAAAAGGCAAGGCAGAAAGATTTATCCAAAGAAATAATCATCGCGATAGAAAACAGGGCGGTTTAATGACGGTAACGGAAGATAAAACCAACTATTTCTTTGTCGATGAGGCGGGAGACCCGATCTTTTATGACCGCTATGGCGATCTGATCGTCGGGAACGAGGGTTGTTCGAAAATACTTATTTTAGGAGTTGTAAGGACAGCAGACCCTAAAAGCATACGTCACAGCCTGGCAGGTATCCGCAACCACATCGCGCACGATAAATATTTTCAGGGGATCCCTTCCTTAAAAAAGAGCCTGGTTGCTTTTCACGCAACTGACGATTGTCCGGAGATTCGCCAATTGGTCTTTAAGGCCATCACAGCCATGGATATCAAGGTAAAAATCTACGTTGCCCGGAAAATCGAGGCTGTCTTTCGAAAGAAATATCATGCCAAAGAGAATCTTTTTTATGACGATTTGGTTTCTCGCCTTTTCGAAGATCAGCTTCAATTAGCACCCAATAATAAAATATATTTTGCCGTGCGGGGGACCAGGATCAGGCAGAAACCAATGGAAGAGGCCATTGCGAAAGGTATTCAGAAATTCGAGGAGAAGTGGTCAAAGAAGGTCATTAGCAAGATTGACGTTCAGCCGCAAACCCCTTCCGGAGAACCATGCCTGCAGGTCGTTGATTATATCAACTGGGCGGTCTATCGCGCTTTTGTGAGAAATGAAATGAGATTCTTTGAAACGATCAGGGAAAAAGTAGGTTTATTGGTGGACCTGTTTGATGCGGAAAAATATCCGAAGAATTTTTATGACAGGAGCAGCAATCCGTTTGACGTGAAAAAAATAAGCCCTCTATAGCTAGGTGAGTTTCCTCACGCACGGCACGACGCCGGCTTTCGCCATTAGAGGACTGCTTAAACTATATAACACGGATATTTGGCTGTCAATCAATTTATATACCTTTGTGTATACGCCGGTAAAGCGGCAGAAAACCATGAGCCGAGAGATACTGCAAGATATTATAGATAACTTTGTCCCGGATAAATTTTCCAGGTTTTTCCGTGAAAAACACCGTTCCTTTTCTCCGCGTCAGGAACCATTCTCGCAGTATAACGATCCTTCTTTTGCCGAAGGCATAAAATTCGGCGAGATCCAATTTTCTCCTGATGAAAAGCTGATTGCTTGCGCTTTTAAAGCAAGCCAGCCACTTTCAGAGCGAAGCGGTAAAAAAGCCCAGTATGAAAAAGGCAAGAAAATTCTCAAAGATACCCAATCGGACGCGGGAATTTTTATTTTTTATGACCGTGGAGGAAATTTTCGCTTTTCACTTATCTACCCCGAAGCAGTAGGTAATCGCAGGCAATGGAGCAACTTCCGCCGGTTTACCTATTTTGTCAGCTCTGAACTTACGAATAAAACTTACCTTACAAGAGTCGGTGACGGGGACTTCTCGTCGTTAGATAAAATCAAAGACGCGTTTTCGGTCGAAAAAGTTACAAAGGAATTCTATGAACAATACAGGAAGTTGTTCGAAGCTTTGGTTGCCGATTTAAATAAAAATCATGCCTTCCAAATGGTGGCCTCCAAGAATCAAATCAACACGTCCGACTTTGCCAAAAAGACTTTGGGGCAGATTGTTTTTTTGTATTTTTTGCAGAAAAAAGGCTGGCTGGGTGTTCCTCAAAATAAACCCTGGGGAGAGGGGGACAAGAATTTCATCAGCAATCTTTACAAGCAGGCGGTAAATAAAAAAGAGAATTTCTACAACGATTATCTTGAGATACTCTTCTACGATACTCTCAATAACGCCAATCGGGAAGGAGCGGACCCGAGTTTTTCCAAATATTTCAACTGCCGGATCCCATTTCTTAACGGCGGTCTCTTTGAGCCGGAGTATGACTGGAAGCACACGACCATTCATTTGGAAAACGCGGTTTTCAAAAATATATTTGAGGTATTTGACCGTTTTAATTTTACCGTTGAGGAAGAAAGCCCGGATGACAAGGAAGTCGCCGTTGACCCGGAGATGCTGGGTAAGGTCTTCGAAAACCTGTTGGAAGAGAACCTGCGTAAGGGCAAGGGGACGTATTACACCCCGCGCGAGATTGTCCATTACATGTGCCGGGAGAGTCTCATCAATTATCTTGTTTCGCAAACCGGCCTTAAAGAAGACAGGATACGCTCTTTGATCCTGAACCATGAATCCCCATTTTCTCCGGATGAGGCGGCCGCGCTTGGCGGGCTTTTGTCGGATATCAAAACCTGCGACCCTGCCTGCGGCTCG
>MHGP01000084.1:22619-23411 GCA_001805615.1 Omnitrophica WOR_2 bacterium RIFCSPHIGHO2_02_FULL_48_11 | reverse complement strand
CCTTGGCGGCCCCGGCCCCGGTCGATTCCGGAGCGGTAATATGATAAGCGTCAGAGGTTCGGCCGTAACCGACAAATTCTGCCAAGATGTGAGCGCCTCTGGCTTTGGCATGCTCTAATGACTCTAAGATAGCCACCCCTGCCCCCTCTGCCATGACAAACCCGTCCCGGTTGAGTTCAAACGGCCGACTGGCCTTTTCCGGCTCATGGTTGCGTTGGGTCACGGCTTTGAGCGCGCAGAACCCGCCTAGGCCCAAAATCGTTGTGGCGCTTTCTGTCCCCCCGGCGATCATGACATCGGCATCGCCATATTGAATAAAGCGTGCGGCATCGCCAATGGCGTTGGTGGCCGTGGCACAGGCCGTAGCGACACAGGTATTCGGCCCGCGCGCCCCGGTGTTGATGGACACTTGGCCGGCCGCTTCATTGATGATGATTTTGGGAATGAAAAAAGGAGAGATCCGGCTGGGTCCTTTTTCTAAAAATTTTTTAAATTCATCTTCGATCGTGTCAATGCTGCCGATCCCGGAACCGATGAGGACACCCATGCGATCAAGGTCAATGTTCTTTAAATCAAGATTGGCGTTGCGGATGGCCTCGTTACTGGACACAACGGCAAATTGGACAAAACGGGCTAGATGGCGGGCTTCTTTTGACGAAAAATGGTCAAGCGGATTAAAATCCAGGACATCGCCGCAGATCTGGCAGTCAAATTTACTGGCGTCAAAATGGGTAATAGGACGGATCCCGCTTTTTCCGGCAATCAGCGATTTCCAGAAATTTTCAACGCCAA
>MHGP01000084.1:8208-22586 GCA_001805615.1 Omnitrophica WOR_2 bacterium RIFCSPHIGHO2_02_FULL_48_11 | reverse complement strand
GCATAGATGGTTCATTTTAAAATTGCATTAACCAATTGTCGGTTTACTTTACGGCGGCTTTTTCTTCGATGTACTTAATGGCATCGCCCACTGATGTCATTTTTTCGGCATCTTCATCAGGGATTTCGACATTAAATTCTTCTTCAAGAGCCATGATTAACTCAACGGTGTCCAGTGAATCAGCTCCCAAGTCATCAATGAATGATGCTTGCGGGGTTACTTCTTCAGCTTTGACACCCAGTTGCTCTGCAATGATTGATTTTACTTTATCTGCGACTGCCATTGGATAGCCTCCTTTTTTTCTTCCAACTCAAATATTATATGGCCATACCGCCATCAACAACAATTGTTTGGCCGGTGATATAGTTTGCTTCTTTTGAAGCGAGGAACAAACATGCGCCTGCGACATCTTTTCCCGTTCCCAAGCGGCCTAAGGGAATGGATTTGAGAATCTGCGCGCGGGTTTCTTCCTTTAACTGCGCGGTCATATCGGTCATGATATAACCGGGAGCGATTGCGTTCACCGTGATGCCGCGGGAAGCAATCTCACGCGCGATAGATTTGGTGAAACCAATGATGCCCGCTTTACTGGCGGCATAATTGGCTTGACCGGCGTTTCCAGTGATTCCAATGATCGAGGCAATGTTGATGATCCTACCCTTTTTCGCCTTCAGCATTGCCTTGGTAATAACTTTGGTGCAATTAAAAACCCCTCGAAGATTCACCTGAATGACATCATCCCATTCACTTTCACTCATCCGGAGGAGTAAATTATCTTTTGTAATGCCTGCGTTGTTAACTAATATATCAATGCGATTATATTTGTCAAGAATTTTGTTAACGGTTTTCTGAACACTTCCAAAATTTGTGACATCGCAGCCAAAACCCTCAGCCCGGCAACCTTGGGCGGTAAGCTCGGCACTGGCTTTTTGAGCGATTTCATCATTGCGGCCGGTTATGACCACCACGGCCCCCTCACGGGCGAAGGCCTGCGCAATTTCTCTCCCTATCCCGCGGGTGGAACCGGTGACCAAAACGATTTCATCTTTAAAATTCATTCTTTCATAACCTCTTAAATCCAAACGTATAATAACAATAGAAAGTATTTTTGCAAGTTAAAAAAATAAAAAGCGTCCCGTACTGCGGAACGCTTTTTATTTTGAACTGTTTATGGAATTTTATCGTTTACAACAATTCGATTTCAACGTTGATGAGCCCTTGCCTCGTAGGAGACAATTCCCTAAAAGCACGTTCGGTAAGATCGATGATTCTTCCTTGGTTCACAAGACGCTTATGCGGTCCCCGGTCGTTGACCCGAACGATAATCGATTCACCTGTATCTTTATTCGTCACACGCACCTTCTGATTGAAGCGGACTTTCCACATGGCACAGGTCAGCGCGGTGTCATCAAAGACTTCGCGATTCGCCGTGTGCCGGTTGATTCCGGGGGAATGCCGTGAATACCAAGAAGCTTTGCCTAAACGGATTTGACGCTTGCTTGGCACAGGTTCAGCCTTTTCTGCTTTGGACAGCTGACTGGCCAGCATAAGCATCGCGAATACTGTTGTTAAGGCAACTTTCTTTGTTTTATGTCTCATGTTAAACCACCTCCGAAGTGCAAAAAGGATAACATATCTTTTTTGCAAAGGCAAACTTTTTGATAAGAGTGGCATTCTGCAACATATTGTAAATAAATGACTTACATTCTATCAATGGCTGAATAGAAGATTTTTAAGAGAAATAAAACCGGTTGAATGTAAAAAACAGGCTGATAATAAACGACTGAAAATATCAATTCAAATCGATATCATCGTACTTACGCTGCGCGCCGCGCGGGAAAGAAGTCAAGGAGACGATCTCGCCATTTTGCAGCATCGTTTCGATCTTTTTTCGCAAGAAGTATTTCATGAAGGAGCGGGTCACGGGAAAAAGCAGAATCAGGCCAAAGGTGTCGCTGATAAATCCGGGCGTCAGCAGGAGCAGCCCGCCGAACAAGATCAAAACACCGTCATACATTTCCTCGGTAGGCAATATTCCCTGCTGCAGATTCGCCTGGACTTTACGCAGGACCAGAAATCCCTGGAACCGTGCCAGCCAGGCTCCGATGACACTGATCCCGACCGTCAGAAGAATGGTATTTAAAACGC
Organism: Omnitrophica WOR_2 bacterium RIFCSPHIGHO2_02_FULL_48_11; assembly: GCA_001805615.1. Lineage (GTDB taxonomy): Bacteria > Omnitrophota > Gorgyraeia > Zapsychrales > GWA2-47-8 > 2-02-FULL-48-11. Next base: position 20,438 of record MHGP01000084.1, on the reverse strand, counting down.
CCAGCTGCGTTCCCACCTTGATGAGAACCGCCAACTCGAGGACCGGAACGACCGTAAATAATAAGAGGAGCAGTAAAAACATTAATGTGGCAGATCAGGGATAAGTTCCAAAACAGATTGTTTTAAGAAATCGCGTTCATAAAAATCCGGATCGATCACTTTGTTGTTCCATACCAATATGTCGAGATCGATGGTGCGGGGGCCGAATCTTTTAACCTGCAAGTCCCGTCCCAGGCTCTTTTCAATATCTTTTAACTCGGCGCGTAAAGCATCATAATCCAAATTTGTGGCAAGCAGGACAGCGCCGTTGATAAAATCCGGCTGTGATTCGGGGCCCAAAGGTTTTGTTTTGACAAAAATCGACTCGGCCAGCACTTTAAAATTTTGCGCAAGGATAGTGCGTGCTTTCTCTATATTAGCATGGGGCTGAATGTTGGAGCCTAAACCGATGATGACTGTATTCATGGCCTTTGAGCCGTGAGGGTTACCGAAACAGATTCCGCAAAACGCAAGGCTTGCGGCTTGTCAATGCGCACCGTGGCCGCTTCCACCCCGCGTGTTTTTAAGACGATATCTAAAATTTTTGCCGTCAGTTTTTCTAGAAGGTAATATTTGGAAGACTCGACATGTTTGATGATGGCCTTGGTCAATGTCTTGTAATCGACCGTATCTTTGAGCTTGTCGGAGCGGCTGGCCGGCTCGGCATTGTAGTCAATGGCGATATTGATGAGGATATCCTGCTCCTTTTTGCGTTCCCAATTATTGGTGCCGATGATCGCGCGTAAATGCAGGTCGGTGATATGAATAGTAGCCATCAATGTCTCCTAAATTAAGTGCTCTCCCCCATCGACAAAAATGATCTGTCCGGTGAGGTAGGTATTTTTGACTAAAAACTCCACTGTTTGAGTAATATTCTCCAGGTCGCCTTTACGTTTGAGTGGAATATTTTTTATTAGGCGCTTGCGCTGTTCCCCCGCGGTCTGTTTGGGCGGCAGGATAAATCCAGGGGCAATCCCGTTCACCCGGATATCCGGTGCCAAGGCCACGGCAGACAATTTGGTTAATTCCGCCAGGGCTTTTTTAGAGAATAAATACTCAAAGTGGTCGGTTCGGTTGTCAACGATATGCGTGTCCAACAAGTTAATGATCTGTCCTGGTTTTTTCAGCTTGGCAAATTCGGCGGTGAGGATATACGGTGTCTGGACATGCAGAGCAAAATTACGTTCCAAATTCTCCGGGTTGTAATTGTTCAGGGTGGATTTTTCAAAAATTGAAGCGCTGTTCACGATAAGATTGAGATCGCGGAATTTTTTGTAAACACGCGGGATGAGTTCTTGGGCTGTCTGTGGGTCAAAAAGGTCTCCTTGAAAAATCTCGCAGCGGCCCTTCCGGGCGCGGATCGTTTTGGCCAGATTCAAGGCCTCTGTCTGTGAATGGTTGTAATGGATGGCAACGGTGTACCCTAGTCCGGCCAGTTTCAAGGCAATGCTGCGCCCGAGCCGCTGTCCGGCCCCGGTGATAAGGGCTGTGCCTTGTTGCTTAGAAGAAGCCATGAATTTTACGGGTTATTTGATGAGGCTTAAGAATTCACTACGGGTTGAAATTTCACGGCGGAACGCGCCCAGCATGCAGGATGTTTTCATGACGGAGTTCTGTTTTTCTACCCCGCGCATCATCATGCACAAATGCTGCGCCTCGATGACCACCCCGACGCCTTTGGCGTCCGTGTATTTTAAAATTGTTTCGGCAATTTGTTTGGTCAGATTTTCTTGGACCTGCAGGCGGCGGGCAAAGACATCGACAATGCGCGCCAGTTTAGAGAGGCCTAAGATTTTTTTGTTAGGCAGGTACCCAACGTGGCATTTGCCGAAAAACGGCAAAAGGTGATGTTCGCAAAGCGAATACAACTCGATGTCTTTGACAATGATCATCTCATCATTGTCAGATTCGAAAACCGCATTGTTGATGATCTTGTCGAGATTGTCCTTGTAGCCTTTGGTGAGATACTCAAAGGCCCGGGCCGCGCGTTTGGGAGTATCCCGCAGGCCTTCCCGATCGGTGTCTTCCCCGATGTATTTGAGCAGATTTTTGTAATAATCTTCCATGAATTTCCTTTTTTACATTTTTAGAGACAGTCGAATATAGCACACAGGATATCTGCTGTCAATTGACATGGACTATGCTATAATATCGCTTAATTTTTAATCCAGAAATAAAGGAATTCGGTTATGAAAATTGTCACGGACTATCACATGCATACCCTCCTGTGCGGGCATGCGGTCGGTCAGCCTAAAGAATACGCGGAACACGCCCTGAAGCTCGGTTTGGAAGAGATCGGTTTTTCGGACCACGCCCCCCTGGTTTCGCATGAAGACCCCAAGATCACCATGAATTTGAAGCAGCTTCCGCAGTATTACAAGATGATCGAGGAAGTCCAGGCCAAATTTAAAGGGCAATTGAGCATTAAAATGGCACTGGAAGCGGATTTTATCCCCGGTTTTGAAAAAGAAACCAAGAAGATCCTCGCGGATTACCCTTATGATTATGTGATCGGCTCGATTCATTTTATAAAAAATTGGGGATTTGATGATCCGGACACGCGCGATACCTGGGACCAGATCGATGTCAACCGTGTGTACCATGATTATTATGAACTTTTGCGGCAAAGCGCCCAGTGCGGTTTATTTGATATCATGGGGCATGTGGATCTGGTTAAAAAATTCGGCCATCGTCCGACCGAGGATATGACCGATGAAATCACGCAAACCGCCAAGGTTTTTAAGGAATCCGGTGTCGCGGTTGAGATCAATACGGCGGGATTGCGCAAAACCTGTAAGGAAATGTACCCGGCGCTGGCTTGCTTAAAAATTTACCGCAAGGCAGGCGTCCCTCTCACCTTTGGCTCCGATGCCCATGATCCCAAACATGTCGGAGCGGATTTCAACAAGGCTTACGAGCTCGCCAAAGAAGCGGGATACAAAGAATATTTGATGTTCAAAAAACGGAAAATTGAACGGGTCATTAAGCTATAAGCCCTAAGCTGTAAGCTTAAAGCTTATAGCTTATAGCTTACAGCAAGAAGGAACTTCGTGTATGATTAAAATTCTCGGGATAGATCACGTGGCGGTTAACGTGCGCGATATCGACAAAGCAGTGGCATTTTATACCAAGGTCATCGGCCTTAAGATCACGGACCGCGAACCTTCCAAGCCCGGCATTGAATATTTCCTCGACTGCGGCCCTTCCCTGATCGGCATCATTCAGGCGAAGGATTTGAGCAAGGTCCATGCCTTCGAAAACGAAGGTCTGGGCGCGAATCATTTTTCTTTTCGCATTCACGCCGCTGATTTTGATCCGATGATCAAACGCCTGGAAGCCAACAACGTCAAGATCGAATTCGCCAAGAAACGCGACAAATCCTGGTCATTGTACTTTTATGATCTGGATGAAAATAAATTAGAAATAACGGCCTGGCCGCGGGAAGACGGCCTGCCAACGGATAAGCTTAAAAAAGAAATTTACGATCCAAAGACAAAGAATTGGAAAAGTTATTAGGAGATATTATGACATGCCCGCACGCCGGTGATCCGGCCCCGGATTTTGATCTGCCCGCCAGTAACGGCAAAAATATTTCGCTCAAAGAATTTAGGGGCAAGAAAAATGTCGTGCTTTATTTTTATCCCAAGGACGATACGTCCGGCTGCACGGTCGAGGCGTGCGGGTTCCGCGATTTCAATAAACCCATTGAGAAGACGGGCACCGTTGTTTTGGGCGTGAGCCCTGATGATCTGAGATCGCACGATAAATTTATCAAAAAGTTTAATCTTCCCTTCTTACTTTTAAGCGATACCGATAAAAAAAGGTGCACCGCTTACGGGGTTTGGGTCGAGAAAAGCATGTACGGCCGCAAATATATGGGCGTGGCGCGCACGACATTTATTATCGGCAAGGACGGCAAGATCGCCCACATTTTTGAAAAAGTCAAACCGCAGGACCACGAAAAAGAAGTTCTGGAAGTTTTAAAGAATTTGAATTGAAGGTCAGGCAGTTTTGGATTTTTTCCGCCGCGGTATTTCTTCTAAAATAATTTCGCGTGCCACCAGCGCACAAAAAATCATTCCCAGCAAAATCACCCACCAAAATTTCGCGAACCAATACCAGAACGGGCCGAGGGGGAGATCCGGTTGGATCTGCGCAAAGCCATCGGCGTGAGTGATTTTAAGATGGTCCATGTCCCAGTGGTTCAGGGTGTGGATAGCCCAGGCAAAAACCGTCAGTTTCTCCCCGGGGACTATCTGGTCAATTTCCACCAAGTCCTCTGATTTAAAATAGGAAACGAGACCATTCTCGCGATCAAGCGCGTAGTACAACATGCACGGCACATGAAATTTGACGGCGTTGGCCGCTTTTTTTCCGGTATTGCGCAGATCGAATTTCCAATACGCCCCGATCCCCCGTAGAAAATAGATCTCGGATTTCGGTTGGAGAGTATCATATAAATTCTGAGGCAGGCGAAATTCACCGTAGGTGGCAACGGCGGTCAGCCGGGCGGATGGGATATTGTAATTTTTCCAGAGCTGAGCAGCCGTATATAAAATACAGCCGGCTAAAACCAGGATAATAATTTTAGGATTAGTTCGATTCACGAAGATTATCGCCGCATCAAATTCTTTTGCGTTTCCATCATGCGCTGTTGTTGCGCCTTCTGCTGTTCCATGAACATTCTGTTCCGTTCTTGGGCGTCGCGGGCATTGCGTATGGCTTGTTTTTGCCGTTCATTGGCATCATTGACGCGGTCTCGCATATCACGGGCCCTTTGTTGAGCATCGGATTGTCGGCTGCGCTGCATACTGAAGGCTTCGCGGATTTTTTGCATGGCGCTTTGCGATCTTTCCGGGCTGGTCACGGTTTGGGTCCGTACAGAACTTATGGTATTAACGGGACGGATATTTTGGGAACGCTGGGATACTTCTCTTGCCTTGGCGCGGGCATCGGCTGTTTTCTGTTTTGCGTCGATCTGCCGCTGGCGCAGGCTGTCCATATTATCGCGGATCCTTTGTAGCAGTGTTTTTTGCTGCTGCGGGTCCGCTGCCACGGGCTGTGCCAGCACAAGCGTCGTAAAGACGGTAAGCTGTAAAAAAATTAAAACTAACAATTGGGGCAGGCGTCTATGCATAGGAAAAGTATACTGCATGATAAAAATAATACCAAATTTTTTTCAGTTAAATTTTGTCCGGATGTATTTTTCCAGTATTTCCATAAATTCTTCTTTGATCTGCTCCCCTTTTAAGATTTTATACTCTTTCCCATCCACATAAACCGGGGCGATGGGTTTTTCGGAGGCGCCGGGCAGCGAAATGCCGATGTCCGCATGGCGGCTTTCCCCGGGGCCGTTCACCACGCAGCCCATCACGGCGATCTTTAATTTTTCGATGCCAGGAAATTCTTTTTTCCAAAGTGGCATTTTACGTTCAATATGCTGATTAATGTCCTGGGCGAGGATTTGAAAATAATTACTGCTCGTGCGGCCACACCCCGGGCAGCTTGTTACGCTGGGTTTAAAGTACCGTAGACCCAGCGACTGCAGGATATTTTTGCAGACCTCGACCTCGCGTTTGCGCGGCACACCCGGCTGCGGCGTTAAAGAGACACGGATGGTGTCCCCGATGCCTTGCTGCAAGAGGATCGATAAGGCCGCCGCACTGGAAGCGATCCCCTGGACATCGCCGCCGGCCTCGGTAAGGCCCAGATGTAGGGCGTAATCGCATTTTTTTGCCAGGCGAGAATAGACCGCCACCATATCCTGCAGAATCGACATTTTGACACTGAGAATAATTTTATTTTTGGGAAGGCCCAGTTTTTCCGCTAACTCGGCGCTCGTTAAAGTACTTTGCAGCATGGCCGCATAGGTCACTTCTTTGAAATCTTTAGGGCTTTTAAGCTTGGCATTTTTATCCATGAGATCAGTGAGCATTTCCTGGTCGAGGGAACCCCAGTTAACGCCGATGCGTACCGCCTTATTATTTTCGATGGCGATCTTAACGATGGCGGAAAAATTTTCATCATGCCGGTCGCCTTTGCCGACATTGCCCGGATTAATGCGGTATTTGTCGATCACTTTGGCGCAGTCTTTGTGTTTGTTTAATAACGTGTGGCCGTTGAAATGGAAATCACCGATGATCGGTGTCATGTACCCTTTATCCCTCAGGCGTTGGATCGTTTCGGGAACAGCCAGGGCCGCGGCATCGTCGTTGATCGTCCAGCGGACCAGCTCAGAGCCGGCTTCGATCAGCTCAACGGTTTGAGCGAACGTCTTCTCAACATCGGCCGTGGGCGTGTCGGTCATGGACTGGACCACAACCGGATAGCCGCTTCCTAAAGAGACCGAACCGATCTTGACGGTGGGAGTTTTGCGGCGTTTTATTAATTCCATAAATTATGCCCCTTTCGGGACGCTTGGGTTTTGCGTTTTGATTTTTGAGTTTTAGCTTTTTCCATGTTATAATTTAACCCAATTATAGGAGAGAAGCGAGGAGAATTCAATGGAGATTTATTTAGCGAGAACACAGGGGTTTTGTGCCGGAGTGGCCAGTGCCGTGGATATTGTTGAAATGGCTTTGGAAAAATACGGCGCGCCCCTATATGTCTATCATGAAATCGTTCATAACACCTATGTGGTGAACGATTTTCGTAAGCGCGGCGTGGTTTTTGTTGAGGATATCGAGACCATTCCGGACGGCGAGCGGATCATTTTTAGCGCCCACGGGATCCCCCCGGAGGTCATCAATAAAGCCAAGGCAAAAAATTTAAAATTTGTCGATGCTACCTGCCCGCTCGTCACCAAGGTCCATAATGAAGCGGTAAAATTTTCTCAGCGCGAATATGAAACGGTGCTGATCGGCCACAAAGGCCATCAGGAATTGATCGGCACCTCCGGTTATGTGGATCCCAAGGTGTTGCATATCATTGAGAAGGAACAGGATGTCGATGCCCTCACGATCGATCCTGGCCAAGAGGTGGCGTACTTAACACAAACCACGCTTTCGGTTGACGAGACCAAGGGGATCATCGAAAAACTTAAAAACAAATTCCCCCGCCTGGTGGCCCCTCCCCGTTCGGATATTTGTTATGCGACACAGAACCGTCAGGACGCGGTCAAAGAATTGGCCCGCATGTGCGATATTATCATCATCTGCGGTTCGCCCAACAGTTCCAACAGCAATCGTCTGCGTGAAACCGGCGAGAACGAAGGTGTCTCCAGCTATATCATTGACCGTGCCGACGAATTGGATATAAAGATTTTAGCGGGACATAAAAAGATCGGCATCAGTTCCGGTGCCTCTGTGCCGCGCTTGATCGTCGATGAGCTCATCAATAAAATCAAAGCGGAATATCCCAAGACGATCGTGCATACGTTCGACAATCCGGAAAAGAATATTGTTTTTAAATTGCCCAATTTAAAAGTTTTAGAATAACTTTTTAATGTAATTAATTTATTTTAAGGAAAATCATGGCCACCCCAAAGCACATTAGAATTGCTAGACAACATAAGAGGAATTTGGGGTAGTCATGATTTCACCTAAATGTAATTAATTTATTTTAAGGAAAATCATGGCCAAGGTCATCATTGATAATGTTGAATATGAAATTCCTGACGGGACCCTCATGGCACCGGTCTGCGAAAAAGCCGGCATTCCCTTCAGCTGTAATTCCGGCGTTTGCGGAACGTGCCAGATCGAAGTCCAGGAAGGCGCGGACAATCTCGGCGAGCTGAACCAGGAAGAAGAGGATTTGGGAATGGACCGCAATAACCGTTTGGGCTGTCAATGCATTGTCAAATCCGGCACCGTCAAGGTGACCTACTGATGTTCCAACTCACCCCCCATCCTCTGGAGACGATCAATCTGAAAGAAAATTTAGTCAGCGAATCTGCCGGCGGCTTTTGTTCCTTTGAAGGCTGGGTCCGCAACCAAAGTGCCGACCGCGAGGTTTTATTCTTGGAGTACGAGGCCTTCGATAAATTGTGCGAGTCGCAGGCCCAGGAAATATTTTGCGAAGCCTATGCGAAGTTTGATATCCTGCAGGCCAAGGGTTTTCATCGCGTCGGAAAATTAAAGCTCGGCGAAATGGCTGTATGGGTCGGCGTCACCGCGGTCCACCGGGACGCGGCGTTTAAGGCCTGCCGGTATATTATTGACGAGATCAAGCAGCGCCTGCCTATTTGGAAAAAAGAATTCTACGCCAATGGCGACTCAGGCTGGGTGAACTGCGGCCGTCTGCCGCCGGCTAACAGCGACGCCAATCAGGTAAAAATTTAGGAGAATCATGGCCAAGAAAAAGAATTTATATCATTGGTCTTCACAAGAGATCGCCAAAGGCTGCGAGATTATCGAGTGCAAAGAGTATGATCCCTACAAACATTTTCGGCGTGATCCGTCGGGGTTTTACCTTTTGATCCGTCCGAATTTCAACACGTACCGGATCGAGATCGCGGTTTGCAATAAAGCGCATAATATCGTTAAAATTTTCAACGGCCGAAAAGCGCAGGACCTTTACGTTGGGATTCTGGATTATGAAAAGAAACATCATTGCGAATGGTTTAAGGATAAAACACATATCGCTTATCTGGGGAAAGAATTAAAAAAAGTGGAAATTGCCCTCGCTACCGGCAGCAATGCCTATTTTCAGGAATAAATGAAGCGTAACGGACAGAAGATCAATTTGATTGATAAACGCGGCGACCTGGGGACGACCTCCCTTTTTTCCGGCGAGCGGATCTCGAAAAGTTCCCTCCGGCCTGAGGCGCTGGGCGATCTGGATGAATTGGGCAGCATTTTGGGCCTGGCGCGGTATCACGCCAAGAAACTGCGCATCAAAAAAGAACTGTTGGATTTGCAGCGTGAATTGTTTATTGTGGGATCTGAGTTGGCCATAAGTCCTGCTGCGCCGGTACATTTGCCCCAGTGCATGGATCAAAGCCGGTTAGCTCAGTTTGAGGCGAAGGTGGAAAGTTTAAATAAAGCCGCTCCTATCCCAGAAGGATTTGTGATCTCCGGCAGATCCCTTTCTGCTGCCTACCTGCACCAGGCGCGCACCGTTGCCCGGCGCTGCGAGCGTAAAGTTGTGCGGCTTTTTGAGGCCAAAGAAATTTCGAACACTTGCCTGCTCGCTTTTTTAAACCGATTATCGGTTTATTTATTTCTCATGGCGCAATACGAAGACTCAAAGCCTGATGTGGTGAAAACCTGATGGACTCAACTCTCGCCCAAAAATTTCATGACCAAATTGTTTCCGGGGCGCGCTTGTGCGATTATACGACTTTTCGTTTGGGCGGCGCTTGCCGCGGCTTGATCGCCTGCCAGATTCCGGAACAGTTGGAATTAGCGGTCAAATCTTTAGCTGACGCGCGGCTGCCTTTTATTTTGATCGGCGGCGGCTCCAATTTGGTTGTCTCGGATCAAGGCGTGGATTGTTATGTCCTGCGTTACGTGACCGATAAACCGCTTTTGGAACGCGAAGGCAATGATATCATCGTTTCCGGAAGTACCAGCCTGGATGCGCTGGCCTTATTTTCCATCGAACAAGGTTTGGCCGGGCTGGAATACACATCGGGAATTCCCGGGACGGTCGGCGGCGCGGTTGTCGGAAACGCCGGGGCCTTTGGTAAACAGGTCGGCGACGTACTTAAATCGGTTACGCTGATCTCGAAAACCGGAACTCGCAGTAAAGTCGGCCCCGAGGCATTGGGATTTACCTATCGCCATTCAAATTTAAAGGAACGCGACGAGATCGTGGTCGCGGCGCGGTTTGCTTTGCAGCCGGGAGAACGCGAAAAATTCTTGGAAGAACGCGCCAAAATTCTCGCGATCCGTCATGAGAAACATCCTGACCTCGCCACCCATCCCTGCGCCGGAAGTTTTTTTAGAAATGTTGAGCCCACCTCAAAAGCTGAAAAGCGCCAGGCGGCCGGCTGGTTCTTGGAACAAGCGGGCGGCAAGGATCTTAAGATCGGCGGCGCGCTCATTTTTGAAAAACATGCGAACATTATCGTCAAAGGTCCGCAGTGCACGGCCGACGATGTTTATCAGTTATCCTGCAAGATGCAGCAGATCGTGAAAGAAAAATTTCATTTTGATTTGGTGCGGGAAGTGCGTTTTGTGGGAAAGATCAACAGCCTGCCTAAAAATCCTTCGGAAATGTTCTGGTAAAAAAGATTTAGCCCGTCGTGTTCCACTTTAACTTGAAATCACAAATTGTGATTTCAAGATTTCAAATTCTTTACTGTTCAGGGGTGTCTGGTCTTTTGGGCTATTTTTGGGATCTTCCCTTAATATCCTTTAAAATGACGTCGGCCCCGACTTCATCGGATCCTTCTTGGTTGACCTTGACCTCGATCGCGGAAGACGAATTTGTATTAGGCTTGATCTCAACCCAAGCCTCTTGCTGATCAACACGCTTGCCGGTCACGCGAGATTTATCGCTTGCTGTTTCAATATTTTGAATGTCAAAACCATAGGTATTCAAAGCGTCCTTCGTATCTTGGACGGCCTGGGTCATTGAAGCGTTCACATTACCCCGCTGCACGGTCTTTAGAGATGTCGCACAACCGTAGAGCGTGCCAAGGAACACCAGAAGACTTAGCGTTAGGTACTGAAGTGGAATTTGTAATATTTTTATTTTAATTTTCCTTTCTCTATCCCCCAATTTGAAACATTTCGACTTTATGCGAATTTTTGTGTGAAGTTAGAAACGAGGAACGTTCTTCAGAGTAGCGGTCTTCTCGCTTTTTCCAGACAGTAACAATAATATTTTGCAGTTCATCATCCGAGGCCCCATTGCGCAGCGGTGTGCGCAGATCCGTTCCGGTTCCGGCAAAAAGGCAGGTGAAAATCTTTCCGTCCGTCGAGATCCGGGCCCGGCTGCAGCTGGCACAGAACGGCTGCGTGACCGAAGAGACAAACCCTACCTCTCCTTTGCCGTCGGCAAACGTGTAACGTTCCGCCACTTCCCCGTCGTAATGCGGTGCCAATTCCTTGAGCGGATATTTCCGTGAGATCATCTGCAGGATTTCGGCTGACGGAACCACGGACGTCATGTCCCAGTGGTTGCAGTTGCCGACGTCCATGTACTCGATGAAACGGATCACATGCGGTGTGCCGCGGAAATAATCGACCATGCCCAGCAAGGTGTGATCGTTGACGCCTTTCTGGACGACGGTATTGATCTTCACGGAATCAAAGCCCGCTTTTTCGGCGGCCTGGATCGCGGCTAAAATGTGTTTCACTTCCCCTCGTCCTCCGTTCATCTGCGCGAAGATCTTTTCATCCAGGGTGTCGAGGCTGACGGTCAAACGGTGCAGGCCGGCAGCGTGTAATTTCTGCGCCTGCTCGGCGAGTAAAAGCCCGTTGGTCGTTAATGCGATATCGTCAATACCCGGAATTTCATTCAAGGAACGGATGAGCTGATCCAGGTTCGGCCGCAACAACGGTTCCCCGCCGGTCAAACGGACTTTACTGACCCCCAAGCTTACGAAAATTTTGGTTAAGCGGATGATCTCGGCGAAACTGAGCCAGTCGGTTCTTTTGAGAAAGGTGTAATTTTTGGAATATTCTTCTTCCGGCATGCAATACCGGCAGCGGAAGTTGCAGCGGTCAATGACCGAAATACGCAGGTCGTGGATGGGACGATTGAGTTGGTCGAAAATCATATCGTTGCGAGGCCACGGTTACGCGGCCCGTATCGTCTTAGGGTTACGTCTTTCGTAACCGAACTACGGCACGGGCTTCGTAGCCTTAACCCAAGTTTATTCCGTCGTTATTGCTTTCTTATTTTCCAATGCTCCATTTAAAGTATGCCAACCCAAGCTGGCACATTTGACGCGGGCCGGATAATGCCAGATCCCGGAGAACACCGCCAACTTTCCCAAGATATTCGGGTCCTTGTCGGGGTTCAAACTTCCTTTGATGAGACTGTGAAATTGTTCAAAAAGGATCTTGGCTTCGGGAACCGTTTTGCCCTTGAGGCTTTGCGTCATCATTGACGCCGATGCCTTGGAGATGGCGCAGCCGTCACCGACAAAAGAAATGTCATCGATGACCTTGGCCTCGTTGAGATGAACATAGACCTTGAGGTGATCCCCGCAGAGCGGATTGTACCCTTCGGCAAAATAGGTCGCGTTAGGCATTTCTTTAAAATTGCGCGGCTTTTTGTTATGCTCCAGGATGACCTGC
>MHGP01000084.1:0-8195 GCA_001805615.1 Omnitrophica WOR_2 bacterium RIFCSPHIGHO2_02_FULL_48_11 | reverse complement strand
TGCGGATGGCGATGCCTTCCTGATCGATCAAGGTCCCCACATCATGCGCGTGGATATGCGGCAAAACAAAAGAAAGAACCGCGACTTTTTCTTTGGCGGTCCCGATCAGCTTAAGGCTGGGGATCTTTTTTAAGACAGCTGTCCCGTAATCCAATAATTCTTTTTCATAAGATCCGATATTTTCCAGGCCGAGGGAATTGATATAGTCGATGGCCGCGCCCAGACCGATCACATCCGCCACATTAGGCGTGCCGGCTTCAAATTTGTGCGGCAAAACATTATAGATCGTTTTCTCGAAAGTGACCGAGGCGATCATGTCCCCTCCGCCTTGGTACGGCGGCATACGCTCCAGTAGGGCGGTCTTTCCGTAAAGCACCCCGACACCCGTCGGGCCGAATAATTTATGCCCCGAAAACGCCAGAAAATCGCAGTCCAGTTCTTGCACATCGATCGGCCGGTGATTGACCGCCTGTGCGGCATCCACCAGGACCGGAATATCGAATTTGTGAGCGGCGGTGATAATTTTCTTAATGGGATTGACCGTGCCCAACGAATTGGAAATATACACCAGCGAAACGAATTTTGTCTTCGGCCCCAAAAGTTTAAGGAATTCTTCCCAGATCAATTCGCCGTTGTCGTTGATTGGCGCGACTTTAAGGACGCATCCCTTTTCTTCGCAGAGCATTTGCCAGGGAACAATGTTGGAATGGTGTTCCATTTCCGAAATGAGGATTTCATCCCCGGCTTTTAAGAAGGCCCGGCCATAACTGTTCGCCACCAGATTGATGGATTCAGTCGTGCCGCGGGTAAAAATAATCTCGGACGGTTTGGCGGCGTTAAGAAATTTTTGTATTTTTTCGCGGGCACCTTCGAATGCGAGGGTGGCTTTTTCGCTTAAAGTATGGACGCCCCGGTGAATATTCGAGGTGCCGGTTTTATAATGTTTTTCGATAGCGTCAATGACGCATTGCGGCTTGAAGGTCGTAGCGGCGTTGTCGAGATACACCAAGGGCTTGCCGTGAACTTTCACGCGGAGATTAGGAAAGTCTTTGCGGATTTTGGTTACATTAAAAGACGTGCGCTTGGTCGTAACCATAGTCTTAGAGAGCTGCGAAGGTCGGCTCAAGCAGCTTATTGAGTTTGGCGTGGATCGATTCGTCGGTAATGGTATCGATGATGTCGTCCACAAAACCCTTGGACAACATTTTGACGGCGTCGCTTTTGGCGATGCAGCGGCTCTGTAAGTAAAAAACTTCGTCCTCGTTAAGCTGGCCGATCGTCGCCCCGTGGGTGCATTTCACATCATCCGCGCCGATTTCCAGCTGCGGCTTGGTGTCCACGCGGGCCTCTTTGCCCAAGAGAAGATTTTTATTCAATTGATAGGAATTGGTCTTTTGCGCGATAGGTTTGACGAAGATCTTCCCGTTAAAAACAGCGCGCGATGCGCCGTTTAGAATGCCTTTATACAATTGATTGCTCGTGCCGTTGGGCTCACGGTGATCCACAGCGGAATGATTGTCCACGAGCTGCGTGCCGTTGGTGCAATACAGTCCGTTCAAGCGGGTACTCGCGCCCTCTCCGTTCAAAATAACGTCGAGATTATTGCGGGTGATACTTCCCCCGACCATAAAAGAAAACCCGTTAAAATTGGAATCCTTTTCCTGCCAGACCCGGGTCGTGCCGATATGAAAGGCCTTGAGGCTTTCGCTCTGCGCCTTGTGATAATTGAGAATGCCGTTTTGCGCGATAAGAATATCCGTCAACGCATTGGTAAAATATACCGCATCATCCGAAAAACTGATATGTGTCTCCATAACAGACGCCTCGGCGGAATCGCCTATTAAGATCACGCTGCGCGGGGCAGAAATGATGTTCTGTTCCTTGACACTGGTCACGTGAACAATGTGAATGTTCTTTTTATTAATGGCCTTGTCGGTGAGCTTGATAAATATCCCGTTGCCGGTCAGGGCCAAATTCAGCGTCGTAAAGACATTGGCTTGGGCAACCGGATATTTCTTTAAAAGATTTTCGATATCTGCCCGATGGGACGTCATAGCTTCTGTCAAGGTCGTGATGACGACACCTTTTGGGAGATCTCTCACGTTCGATAAATTTTCTGAAAATATTCCGTTAACAAAAACCACATTCGTCTCCGCCGGGTTAAGATAGGTCTTGAGCGCGGCGGTTTCGGTGAACGGTGTACTAACAGTCAGATGATAGTGCCGGCTGATGATCGGCTCGAGGTTGAGATATTTCCATTCCTCATCTTTGAGCGTGGGAAACCCGGCTTCGTTAAAGCGGGAAAGATTTTTTAAACGGAATTCCCTCAGCCAGCCGGTGGATTGGAGGGCAATGGTCTTGTCCAAATGTTCGAATCCCTCAAGAAAGGAATCGTTGCGTTCCGATTGTAAAATCATTTAAAACTCCCTTTATTTGATCAGCCAATCATATCCCTTGTCTTCGACTTCGAGGGCGAGTTCTTTGCCCTGGGATTTGATGATCTTACCGTCATGAAGAATATGCACAAAATCCGGCACGATATAGTTCAAGAGACGCTGGTAATGCGTGATGACGATGACGGCGTTGTTTTTGTTGCGCAGCTTGTTGACACCGTCGGCCACGATGCGCATCGAATCGATGTCCAGACCGGAATCGGTCTCATCCAAAACCATCAGGCGCGGGTTCAAGACCGCCATCTGTAAAATTTCATTGCGCTTCTTTTCCCCGCCGGAGAAATCCACGTTGACCGGACGGTTGATGAATTTTTCGTCCATATCCAGCAGTTTCATCTTCTTGCGCAGATATTCATCGAACTCGATGGGGTCCATTTCCTCGGCGCCTTGGTGCTTGCAGATCTCGTTAAAAGCCGCGCGCAAGAACATCGAGGCATTCACGCCCGGAATTTCCACCGGGTATTGGAAGGCCATAAAGACCCCTTCGCGGGCGCGGTCTTCGGGTTCCAATTCCAGGAGATTGATTTTTTTGAAATTGACTTCGTACAAAACTTGACCCTCGGTGACGGCATATTGCGGATGCCCGGCAACGACCTTCGCCAGCGTGCTTTTGCCTGAGCCGTTCGGCCCCATGATCGCATGGACCTCCCCGGCGTTGACCGATAAATTGAGACCTTTTAAGATCGGCGTCCCTTCAATTCCGGCATGTAGATTCTTAATTTCGAGCATTTTTATCACCTTTTATAATGTCACCAAGTCACTATGTCACTAAGTCACCAGTGGTTTTACGGGTGACGTTGTGACGCGGCGTCCTGGTGACGTTGTTTAACCGACACTGCCTTCTAATTTCATTTCCAATAAGCGGACCGCTTCGACGGCAAATTCCATTGGAAGCTCTTTAAAAACATCTTTGCAAAAACCATTAATGATGAGCGATACCGACCCTTCCATATCCAGCCCGCGCGAGCGAAGATAAAATAACTGCTCGGCGTTAATTTTAGAAGTGGAGGCCTCGTGTTCCATGACCGCGGTGCTGTTCTTGACCTCAATGTACGGGAACGTATTGGCCCGGCATTTGTTGCCGATCAGCATGGAATCGCACTGCGAATAGTTGCGTGCGCCATCCGCGGACGGCAGAATTTTTACCAACCCGCGGTAGTTGTTGTTGGATTCATCGGCCGAGATACCTTTTGAGATGATCGTGCTCTTGGTATTTTTACCGATATGGATCATTTTTGTCCCGGTGTCGGCCTGCATGCGGTTGTTGGTCAAGGCAACGGAATAAAATTTTCCGACGCTGTTATCCCCCTGCAGAATGACGCTGGGATATTTCCAGGTGATCGCCGAACCGGCTTCCACCTGCGTCCAGGAGATCTTGGAATTTTTGCCTAAACATTTTCCGCGCTTGGTGACAAAATTATAAATGCCGCCCTTGCCCTGTTTGTCCCCGGAATACCAGTTCTGCACGGTGGAATATTTTATCTCCGCATTATCCAAGGTGATCAGCTCCACCACCGCGGCATGCAGCTGATTTTCATCACGCATCGGCGCGGTGCAGCCTTCCAGATAACTGACATAGCTGCTGTCTTCGGCGACGATCAGGGTGCGTTCAAACTGCCCGGATTCAGCCGCATTGATGCGAAAATAGGTGGATAATTCCAAGGGGCATTTCACGCCCTTCGGGATATAGCAGAAAGACCCGTCGCTGAAAACCGCTGCGTTCAGCGCGGCAAAAAAATTGTCGGTGTACGGAACGACCGATCCTAAATATTTTTTGACCAGTTCGGAATGTTCTTTAATGGCCTCGGTCATGGAGCAGAAAATGACCCCCACCTTTGCCAACTCGGCCTGATGGGTTGTGCCCACGGAGACGCTGTCAAAAACCGCATCGACCGCGACCCCGGAAAGTCGTTTTTGCTCGCTTAACGGAATGCCTAATTTTTCAAAAGTTTTCACCAGTTCCGGATCGACTTCATTCATGCTCTTGAGATTATCAGTGCGCTTCTTGGGAGCGTTATAATAGCTCAGCCCCTGATAATCGATCGGGCCGTATTCAAAGTTCGGCCAATGCGGCTCCTGCATGGTCTTCCAATGACGATAGGCCTTGAGCCGCCAGTTGAGCATCCACTCGGGTTCGCCCTTTTTTTCGACGATCAAACGGAGGACATCCTCGTTCAATCCTTTCGGGATCCGCTCCATCTCGATGTCGGTAAAAAAACCGTACTTATACTCCCGGCTGGAGAGAGTATTCTTCTGGATGGTTTTTTCGTTAAGCATTTTTTCATTTGCTTTAGACATAATGGTCCCCTTAATGATTCGCCATGGAATTGCTGGAGTCTTTCCCCTCGGCAAAAGGTTTGGCTTTGATGGCTTTTTCGCCTTGATGGTGCGACTGAATTAAATCCGTGACCATGATCGTTTTAAAAAGTTTGCTGATCTCCATATTCAAATTGAGCATCGGACCGATCACGCTGCAGGAACCGGTGATCTCGCAATGGGAATAATTTCCGTGAAAACAACTGGCGATCTCAATCGGCCCGGTGATCAAATCCGTCAATTCTGCCAAAGAAATTTTGGAAAGATCTTTGGTGATGTGATATCCGCCGTGCGCGCCGTGCTCGGCATTAAGGATCCCGTGCTGCGTCATGATCTGCAAGACCCGCGACGTCGGATCAAAGGGTGTGTGATAAATATCGCAGATTTCCTTAGCGGACGTGAGCTGGCCTTGCTTTTTCGTGGTCATGTACTTGAGTGCGATCAAGGCGTATTCCAGTTTTCGGTTGATTTTAAACATAAGTTTCTAGGCCCTCTCTTTCAAACGGATCGGCAGTGTGTTGATCTTGGCCGCCAGAATAAAATCGTTCTCAGACAATCCGCCCAGCGCATGCGTGCTGAGCTCGATCTTTAACTTCCGGTATCCGGTCAAATGAAAGTCCGGATGATGATTTTCCGCTTCGGCGATCTTTGCCACTTCGTTGATAAATTCCACGGCCGCCATAAAATTTTTCATCACATAATTTTGAAAGATCACTTTGCTGTCTTCGCTCATCTCCCAGCCCGGGACAGCGGATAAGGCCTGGCGGGCCTGCTCTCTGTTATAGGCCTGACCTATCCCTTCACACGGCTGACATTTTTTTTGGCTCAGTTGACTCATATTATGCCGCGAGTTCCACAACAACATCCGGTTTAAATTCATCACGCAAAATATTCTCGATCGCTTTCAATGTTCCCATCGCAGAACTCGGGCATGACCCGCACGCCCCCTGATAATTCACTTTGATGGTGTTCCCTTCGAACTGAATGACCTGGATATCCCCGCCGTCCATCTGTAAAGCCGGCCGGATGGTTTGATCCAAGATCGCGTTGATCTTTTCGATGTCCGGATTATCCGAGATCACGACCGGTTTGGCCGATTCCTCAACTTTAAAATTCGGGTCGTGCTGTTCGATCTTTTCCAGGATGATGGCCTTGATTTTTTCCTCCAACGCATCCCAATCGCCGTTGCCGTTCTGCGTCACCGTTATATAATTATCAAAAAAATAGACTTCGTGGATATGCTCAACGCCCAAAAGCGCCTGGGCCAGCGGGTTGTGCGAACATTCCGCTGCGGTTTTGTACGTGACCTTGCCTTCGGTCTTAACCGGCACATTTAAGACGAATTTTAAAGCATTTGGGTTAGGTGTACTTTGAATTTGTAGTTTGACGCTCATCGGGTCCTCCTTCGGGACTGCCCCGTTTATATTAAATAATAGAGATATAAATATTATCAAAAAGTCGCAATTTGTCAAGTAAATACTTCACTTTTCGACTTATTTAAAGTTTAGCACATTTTAGGGGTCATGGCTAGAGGAGATTTAAGCGGATAAGTAGTTGCTGACAATGTGTTCGGAAAACGGAAAAGCACAGGTAAAAGCCGGAGAAACGGCGTTTAAAACATGGAGGCTTTGCTTGTCCCCTTCCACCACAAAATCCTGGACCAATTCCAAGGTCTCTTTGTTGAGCAACTGCGCCCGGATGCCGGGTTTGGTGAACTCGGTAAAGCCCTTGGGATCGATGGATTGCACCATGTTCGCGGCCAGTTTGACAAAGTAGTCTTTTTTGTACTTTTGCATTTCTTCAAAAGCAAGGTTCCGGAAACTGAAGGAATTGAGAAAAAACAATTTTGATTCAAAATAAGCGATCTTAAATAACTCGTTGATCTTAAAATTGTCCAGACCCTGGTAATTTTCCCGCCAGAGCGCCGGGATCGCGGTCGGCCCGATCTTGATGTCGCCGCCGACAGTCTTGGTAAAATGCACGCCCAGAAACGGATTCTTTAAATTCGGCACCGGATAAATGTTGGTTTTGACATCGGTTTTATTTTTGGTGTATTTCAGATACAGACCTTTGAACGGGATCATCGTATATTTTTTTCCGAAACCGAAATCCTGCGCCACTTGATCCGCATAAAGTCCGGCGCAGTTGATCACATAATCGGCTTCCACCTCGCCGTGGGTGGTGCGGATGACCTTGTCCTTATGCCCCAGGTAATGCGTTTTAAAAAAGAAATTTACTCCCGACTGCTGCAGGTCTTCCTGCAGGCAGCGGCAGATCTGTGTGGGATCAACACTGGCCGTGTCAGGCGAGTATAAGGCCTTCTTGTATGTTTTGACATTGGGCTCAATGGTGGACGCTTCCTTTTCATCGATCAGGCGGACATTGGAGCCGTTGCGTTGTCCGCGGCGCTCGAGCTCGTGCAATTTTTCCAGTTCATCCGGGTTTTGCGCGACGACCAGTTTGCCGCACTCGTTGATCGGCAGATTTTTCAGGCGGCAATATTCTTTCATCGCCTTATTGCCCGCGACGGTAAAACGGGCCTTCAGGCTGTCGGCCGTGTAATAAAAACCGGCATGCAGCACGCCGCTGTTGCGTCCGGAGGCGTGATACGCGACCTTCTCTTCTTTGTCGACAATAAGGAGCTTGGCTGAGGGTTTTATTTTTTTAAGCGAGGCGGCGATGCTTAAACCGATGATCCCGGAACCGATGATAAGATAGTCATAACGCTGCGACATGGGGAATATTATAGCAATATTTCATAAAAATACGTTTTTGATTTAAAATTTTTGGACAAAAGTTAATATTTGACTTCGTCGAGCTTCCTCCCTAAAATAGGGATGTTTTGGTTATTGGTTATTCTTTGGTGTTTGGTTATTGGTTATTTAAGCCAAGGAGGCGTTATGGAAGAACCGACAATTGCGCAGCGTAAACCTTATGTCCTGGAGATCGAACCGGGGACTTATGCGTGGTGCGCCTGCGGACAATCAAAAAATCAGCCTTACTGCGACGGATCCCACCGGGTGACGAGTTTTCGTCCGATCGTTATCAAGATCGAGACAAAACAAAAAGTGGCCTGGTGCGGCTGCAAACATTCGCAAAAAGCCCCGTTTTGCGACGGGACACATGCCAAGTTAGGATAAACTCGAAATCCTAAATATCAAACTCTAAATAAATCCAAAAAGCAAAATATAAACATTCTAAACGTGTTTCGAGTTTTAGATTTCGAATTTGTTTAGCCTGCCGGTAGGCAGGAATGTAGGGTTTAGAGTTTAGGATTTTTTCAAGGATTAGGATTTTTATGTCTAAAAAAAATACTATCCGTTACGCGCCGTACATTTTAGAGGCGGAAGCAAAAACATACGCCTGGTGTTCCTGCGGCCAGTCCCAAAAGCAGCCCTTTTGCGACGGCTCCCACGGCAGCGTCGG
>MHGP01000083.1 GCA_001805615.1 Omnitrophica WOR_2 bacterium RIFCSPHIGHO2_02_FULL_48_11 | reverse complement strand
TCAAACGAGGCCGGGTGATGTTTGAGCTTTCAGGTCTTCCCGAAGATTTTTCCAAACGAATTCTTCGTTTGGTGGCCTTTAAATTGCCGATTCGATCCAAATTTATCAGTCGAACCGCAGCTTAAAATTTTTAAGACTTTTGGATTATTCCAGAAGTGAAGATGAGGTTTTTTATGAAAGTTAAAGAATACCGAGCCATGAGCTCAGAAGAGTTGCTGCAAAAAGAAAAAATATTCAAGAAAGAATTGTTTGATTTGAATTATCAGCGTCGGATGGGGCAGGTGGAGAAGCCCGGCAGGTTCCGCAATATCAGAAAAGGCATTGCCCGAATTTTGACTATTTTAAAAGAAAGAGAAAATGATGGAAGCAAGAGATAATCGTCGAAAATTTTTAACCGGAACGGTCGTCAGCGACAAGATGAACAAAACGCGGGTTGTTCAGGTGCAATGGACGTCGAAGCATCAGCAGTATGAAAAAGCTATTAAACGGGCGGTCAAATACAAAGCGCATGATGAGCAGAATACTTCAAAGGCCGGGGATGTGGTGAAAATCATGGAAACGCGTCCGCTTTCGAAGGAAAAACGTTGGGTTATCAGCGAGATCTTAACCAAGAATTAGGGAAGTACCATGCTTTATTTAAAATCAATTATGGATGTGGCTGATAATACCGGAGCTCGCAAGGCGTCGCTGATCAGTGTGCTCAATTGTAAAGGCAAGATGTGCGCGCATGTGGGAGATATCGTCCGCGTCAACATCAAAGAATCTGCGCCGGAGGCGGCCGTTAAAAAAGGCCAGATGTCCAAAGGTATTGTTGTCCGGACAAAGGCCAATATCCGTCGGCCGGACGGCACGTATGTGCGTTTTGATAGCAATGCCGTTGTTTTGATCGATGATGCCGGAAATCCTAAGGGAACACGCATTTTTGGACCGGTGGCCCGTGAATTACGCAATATGGAATATATGAAAATTGTTTCTTTAGCCCCAGAGGTTGTTTAATATGTTACGCATTCGAAAAAATGATCAAGTGCTGGTGATTGCCGGAAAAGATAAAGGCAAACGCGGAAAAGTGATCCGGATTATCCCTAATAACCAGCGAGCGATCGTGGAAGGAATTAATCTGGTCAAAAAATCCCGCCGTCGAACCCAGCAGAATCAGCAAGGCGGGTTGGTGGAAATGGAATCGCCGATCCATGTTTCCAATATCATGCTGATTGACAAAAAAACCAATGAAGCGACCCGGTTTGGGATTTCTATTCTGAAGGATGGAACAAAAGTGCGTATCAGCAAAAAAAGTGGAGAGGTCATTTAAGATGCCGCCGCGTTTATTGAAAAGATATAGAGAAGAAGTCGTTACCCAGGTGCAAGAGAAATTCGGAATTAAAAATCCGATGGCGGTTCCGCGGTTAGAAAAGATCGTTGTGAACATGGGTGTCGGTGAGGCCATTAACGATCTGAAGATCATGGACGTTGCCTTGGCTGATCTGACGATGATCACCGGACAGAAACCTATGCTGCGTCGGGCAAAAAAAGCCATTTCGAATTTTAAATTAAAGATCGGCCAGCCGGTGGGGTGTAAGGTGACTTTGCGCCGTGCCAAAATGTATGAATTTATGGACCGTTTAGTAAACGTTGCTATCCCGCGCGTGCGTGATTTCAACGGTGTTCCCAAAAAAGCTTTTGACCGGGAAGGTAACTACACGTTAGGCATTACGGATCAAACAATTTTTCCGGAAGTGGATACGGGAAAATTGCAGCGTACGCAGGGAATGGATATCACCTTTGTTTTTGATCATGGCCCCAAAGAGCACACTTTAGAAGTATTGCGTTTGTTAGGGATGCCGTTTAGTAAATAAATATAAAATTTGTTAGTTTAAAGGAAAACTATGGCCACCCCAAAATACATTGGAATTGCTGAACAACAGCTAGTTGTATTTGGGGTAGTCATAGTTATTTCTAAATATAAAATTTGTTAGTTTAAAGGAAAACTATGGCCAAAAAAGCATTAATTAATAAATCACGGCAAAAACCAAAATTTCCAGTGCGTCAACACAATCGCTGTTTGATTTGCGGACGCCCTCGGGGATATTTGCGACGGTTCGGAACATGTCGTATTTGTTTTAGAGAATTGGCCTGGAAGGGTGAAATCCCAGGCATTAAAAAAGCAAGCTGGTAAAAAGAGGTCTTCAATTATGTCTTTATCTGATCCTATAGCGAATTCATTGACGAATATCCGTAATGCCGCACAGGCCCGTAAAGAAACGGTGGATATTCCGGCTTCAAAGTTGGTCGAACGTATCCTGCAGATTTTTAAGGAAGACGGTTATGTCGAAGATGTCCGCTTGCTGAAGGATACTACGCAAGGAACATTAAAAGTTTATTTAAAATATGAAAATAAGAAATCCGTCATTCGCGGGCTCAAGCGTATCTCTAAGCCGGGATTAAGGATTTATTCCGAGCATGATAGATTGCCCCGCGTTTTGAACGGGTTGGGAACAGCCATTATTTCAACGTCGAAGGGTCTGATGCGCGACCGCGAAGCCCGCAAGCTTAAAATCGGCGGCGAGGTTCTCTGTTACGTTTGGTAATTTGAGGAAAAACATATGTCAAGAATCGGTAAAATTCCAGTAAGTTTCCCTAAAGAAGTGAAGGTCGCCTTCGACGGTCTGCTCGTGCGCATTGAAGGACCAAAAGGAAAATTGGACTTGAATCTTCCCCTGGGGATCAAAGTGGAACAGAAAGATTCGACTTTGGTCGTGGACCGGCTTAATAATACGAAGCAAAGCCGTTCTAATCATGGAACGATTCGTGTTCATCTGGTGAATATGATCGAGGGAGTTACCAAAGGTCATAAAAAGGAATTGGAAATCCAGGGCGTTGGTTTTCGTGCCCAGATCAAAGGGGATGCGTTGCTGCTCAATTTAGGGTTCAGCCATCCGGTTGAATATAAATTTCCCAAAGAAATCAAGGTCTCTGCACCCCAGCCGACGCAGGTTGTTGTGGAAGGAATAGATAAGACTTTGGTGGGTCGGGTTGCTGCGAATATCCGCGACATTAAACCGCCAGAACCGTATAAAGGCAAAGGGATCCGTTATTTGGGTGAAGCCATTCGTAGAAAACAAGGAAAATCCGTAACAAAGTAAAATTATGATTAATACTCGTGAACAAAAAAGAATTTATCGTCATCAGCGCATCCGTAAAGATGTTCAAGGAACAACCGAACGTCCGCGCCTGTGTCTGCACCGCAGCTTGAAGAATTTGTTTGCCCAAATTATCGATGATACAACCGGCAAGGTTATCGTGGGCAAGTCCACTTTGGCCAAGGATATTAAATCAAAAATCAAAAGCGGCGGCAATGTCAAAGCAGCCACAGTTTTAGGCGCCAGCGTGGCTGAGGTTGCTATCAGCAAGGGAATTAAAAAAGTGTCATTCGATCGTTGCGGGAATCTCTATCATGGTCGAATTAAAGCTTTCGCCGATGCCGCTCGTGGCGCCGGATTAGAATTTTAGGATTAAGGAAAAAATTATGGAAAATGATAAGTTTCGCAAGCGTGATAATAAAGGAATAAAAGGGCCGGATTTTAAATCGCGGCGTAAAACTCCCGGCGGCCCGGAGGAACCAGCCCAGGCGGTTATTGAAGAACCGGCCTTGCGCGCGGCAGCCATAAATTCTGAATTTGTTGAAAAAGTTTTGGCCATCAACCGTGTCACCAAAGTCAACAAGGGCGGTAAAAAAATGTCCTTTAGTGCTTTGGTCGTGGTGGGTGACGGCCGGGGAAAAGTTGGTTACAGCCTGGGAAAAGCCAGCGAAGTCGCTAACGCCATTAAAAAAGCTTTGACGCGGGCCAAACGAAGCATGGTCATGATCCCGATGAAGGGAACGACGATTACGCATGAAGTGATTGGTCAATGCGGTGCTGCGGTTGTGATGTTAAAGCCTGCTTCCCAAGGTACGGGCGTTATCGCTTCCGGTCCGGTGCGTGCGATTTGTGACGGAGCCGGGATCCGTGATATTTTAACGAAATGCCACCGTTCGAATAATCCAGTCAATGTGGTCAAAGCTACGATGGAAGGTTTAAGCCGCTTAAAGCCGGCCAGGGTCTATGTTCCTATCGAAGCCGCGGCGAGTTAATTGAGGAATAGGTTATGTTCATTCATGAATTAAAATCACCGGCAGGATCGAGAAAACGACGCAAGATCGTTGGCCGCGGGAAAGGTTCCGGTCACGGAAAGACATCCTGTAGAGGGATGAAAGGACAGAATTCTCGGTCAGGTCGCGCCACTCGCTTAGGTCATCAAGGCGGCCAGATGGCTTTAATTCGTCTTATTCCTAAGGTGGGATTTAATAGTAAACGACCGATCCTCTATCAAGTGGTTAAATTGGAAAGTTTGACGCGCTTCAAAGAAGGCACGGTCGTTGATGCCGCCTTTTTAAAGTCGCATCAATTAATATCCAGCAGCCGTAAACCCTATAAAATTTTGGGAGACGGTGAATTTAAGAAATCTTTGATTTTCCGGGCGCATAGTTTTTCGAAAACGGCAGAAGACAAAATTATTAAAGCCGGCGGCAAAGTCGAAACGATTTCGGGAATTAATCCTGCAGCGGAAGCTGCTGCAGAACCGAAGAAATAAAAACGAAAACAATATCTGAATGCTCTCTGCATTTACTAATTGTTTTAAGATTCCAGAGTTAAAAAAGAAAATTCTTTTTACTTTAGGGATCATTGTTGTTTATCGTATTGGATGTTATATCCCGACACCCGGGGTGAATGGCGCGGTGTTGGCTGAGTTCTTTGAAAGAATGAATACGACCTCCGGAGGCAGCATATTCACTATTATGAATATGTTTTCCGGCGGGTCATTAGAGAAATTGACGATCTTCTCTTTAGGGATCATGCCGTACATCTCAAGCTCGATCATTATGCAGCTTTTGACAGCGGTGATCCCGGCCCTGGAGAAATTAGCGAAAGAAGGACAGGCCGGTTACCACAAGATCAATCAGTACACGCGCTATGGAACGGTCGTCTTGTCCCTCGTCCAATCTTATTTTATTGCGCTTTGGTTGGAAAGTCCGCAGGCGTTTGAAGGGTTACACTTGGTGAATAATCCCGGATTTGGTTTTCGGGTGATCACGACCTTGACGTTGACCGCCGGGACGATCTTTCTGATGTGGTTGGGGGAACAGATTCAAGAACGCGGGATCGGTAACGGCATTTCTCTTATTATTACGGCAGGGATCATTTCTGCTGCTCCCGCTGCTATTAATAATGTGATCTTGCTGCTTTCGCCTGAGACCGTGGGTGTGCGTCAATTGCAGCCGCTGACCCTGTTGATCATGGTTTTCTTTCTGGTCGCCGTTGTCATTTCCATTACTTTGATAACCCAGGGGCAAAGAAGAATTCCGGTTCAGTATGCGCGGCGGATCGTAGGGCGTAAAGTTTACGGTGGGCAAAGTACCTATATCCCGCTCAAAGTTGACACGGCCGGCGTTATCGCCATTATCTTTGCGCAATCGATTATTCTTTTTCCGGCGACGTTGGCAAGTTTTATTCCGCACCCGTGGTTTCAAGGAGTTGCGGGGTACATTGCCCGAGGACATTTTTGGTATTATTTTTCGTATGGGTTGCTGATTGTTTTCTTTTGTTATTTTTATACGGCGATTGTTTTCAATCCGGTTGATGTTGCTGAGAACATGAAGAAGCATGGCGGATTTATCCCCGGTGTCCGGCCGGGAACGCAGACATCGGATTTTCTGGATTTCATTATGACGCGGATTACTTTGGCTGGGTCGTTGTTTGTTTGCGTGATTGCTATTATGCCGGATGCGATCATGGCTTCATTTAAAGTGCCGTATTTGGTGGCTTCGTTCTTTGGCGGAACAGGTGTCTTGATTATCGTGGGTGTTATGCTGGATACCATGAAGCAGGTCGAATCGCATCTTTTAATGCGTAATTATGATGGATTTATGCGCTCCGGACATTTAAGAGGACGGCGCGCTTAAATTTTCTCTATGCAAATTATTTTGTTGGGACCACCGGGAGCAGGGAAAGGGACGTTAGCTGCATTATTGAAAGAAACGTTCAAGCTGGCGCACATCTCAACCGGAGATCTTCTGCGGGAACAGATGAAGGCCAATACGAAATTAGGCGGCGAGATTAAGAAGTTTGTTGAAAATGGGCAATTGGTGCCGGATGGAGTCGTTACTCTGATGGTGAAGCAGAAGATGGCGGATGCGAAAATTCTTCGTTCGGGTTTTATGCTGGACGGGTTTCCGCGGACGGCGACCCAGGCGCAGGATTTGGACAAGATTTTAGCCAAAATTCAGCCCATTGATTGTGCGTTATATATGGAATCAACGCTTCCGGTGATTTTGAAGCGATTAACCGGACGCCGCGTATGCCGGAATTGCGGGGCTCTTTTCCATGTCGTAAATAAACCGCCGGCCAAGGAAGGTATCTGTGATTCGTGCGGCGGGCCGTTGTATCAGCGGTCGGATGATAATGAGGAAACGATTAAGAAACGTATGGATGTTTATTTAGAAAGCACTCAGCCGGTCATTGATTATTATAAAAAGCAGGGGAAATTAGTCAAAGTAGATGGTGATAAGGATTCAGCTAAATTGCACGCAGAGCTGACGAAGATTTTTAATGCGGACAGGAAATCCCATAAGGATCAAAAATCCGGACGAAATTGAAATTCTTCGCGAAGCGGGAAGAATTTTGGCAGTTATTACGAATGAATTAAAGCGTTCTTTAAAATCGGGTGTAAAGACACAAGACATTGACCGGCAGGCAGAAGAGCTGATGGCCGTCCATAAAGTAAAGCCGGCGTTTAAAGGATACCGCGGTTTTCCGAAAAGTATTTGTATCTCCTTAAACGAGCAGGTGGTGCATGGTATCCCTGGTCCGCGCGTTATCAAGGAGGGCGATATCGTGAGCTTGGATGTCGGTATTGTGTTCCGAGATTATTTTTCCGACACCGCGGTGACCGTCGGGATCGGCAGGATTCACCCCAAATTGCAGAAATTGCTCGAGGTCGCGGAAAAATCACTTTATAAAGGGATCGCGCAGGCCAAGGTCAACAATCATCTGTCCGATATATCCTTTGCGGTTCAGAATTTTGTAGAATCAAATA
This sequence comes from Omnitrophica WOR_2 bacterium RIFCSPHIGHO2_02_FULL_48_11, assembly GCA_001805615.1. GTDB lineage: Bacteria > Omnitrophota > Gorgyraeia > Zapsychrales > GWA2-47-8 > 2-02-FULL-48-11. Next base: position 7,876 of record MHGP01000083.1, on the reverse strand, counting down.
ATTTTGCCGTGGTGAGGGATTTTGTCGGGCACGGCATCGGCCGGGCGCTTCATGAAGAACCAGAAGTTCCTAACTTTGGGCCGCCTCGTCAAGGACCGATCCTGAAAGAGGGCATGGTATTGGCCATTGAACCCATGGTGAATTTAGGAACCTGGAAGACAAGAATTTTAGAGGATGGTTGGACGGTGGTTACGGAAGACGGATACGCTTCAGCGCATTTTGAGCATACGATCGCTATAACAAGTACCGGCCCAGAGATATTAACAAAGTAGTAAAGGGATGATAGGAGTTAAGGTTTAAGGGCAATGATAAGATGACAGGAGTTATGATTTAAGGAAAATCATGGCGAAAGAAGATCTCATAGAAGTGGAAGGCGTTATTGCCGAGGCTCTTCCGAATGCTATGTTTCGGGTAGAATTAGACAATGGTCACAAAGTTTTAGCCCATATTTCTGGAAAGATTCGAATGAATTTTATCCGTATTCTGCCAGGGGACCGAGTGAAGGTTGAACTTTCACCGTATGATTTAACGCGAGGACGCATAACGTTTCGCTGTAAGTAATCAGATTTTTCAATGAGGTGAGGAGCAGAGGGAAGGCATGAAAGTCAAATCAGCAGTCAAAAGAATTTGCAGTAAGTGTAAAATTATTAAACGTAAAAATGTCGTTAGGGTTATTTGTGCTAACCCTAAGCATAAACAAAGACAAGGATAAAGCATGCCCAGAATACTTGGTGTTGATATTCCTAAAGAAAAACGGATTGAGGCTTCGCTTTCGTATATTTATGGTATTGGGCCGACCCGAGCCCGGTGGGTTTTAAGTCAAGTCAAGATCGATAGCGGTAGACGAGCCAAGGATTTGACAGACGAGGAGATCGCGAAGATCACCAATTTTATTCAAAATAATTTTGTGACGGAAGGGGACCTGCGACGAGAAATTCAGCAAAATATTCGACGCTTAGGCGATGTCGGTCATTATCGCGGTCTTCGTCATCGTAAGGGTTTGCCGGTCCATGGACAAAGGACCCGCACCAATGCCCGTACCCGTAAAGGAAAGAAACCGATCTTAGGGTCGATGAAGCCGGCGGCACCAGCGGCGGCTCCAGCACCTAAAAAGTAGTCACGCGGGATTTGAAAGGAAAATATGTCAACAAAAACAGAAAAAAGTAAGAAAAAAAATCTTAAAGGGATCACCAGCGGTATTGTTCATATTCAGGCAAGTTTTAACAATACGATCGTGTCGATCACCGATAAGCAAGGGAACGTCATCGTGTGGTCAAGCCCGGGGGTTGTCGGATTCAGCGGCTCCAAGAAATCAACGCCTTTTGCCTCCCAGGTGGCTGCTTCGGATGCAGCGCGGAAAGCCAAGGATATGGGTTTGCAGACGGTCGAGGTTTTGGTGAAAGGTCCCGGATCAGGCCGTGAATCGGCGATCCGCGCCTTACAGGCAGCCGGACTCACCGTTACTTCTATTAAAGATATTACGCCATTGCCGCATAATGGTTGTCGTGCCAGAAAGAAACGCAGAGTTTAATTTAAGATTTAAGAAAGAGAGGAACTAATTTCATGGGAAGAAATTTAGGCCCCAGTTGTCGTCAATGTCGTCGAGAGGGGGAAAAGCTGTTTTTGAAAGGAACGCGATGCACTTCGCACAAATGTGCCATTGACCGGAGGCAATATGCCCCTGGCCAGCATGGTGCCAAGCGTACGAAGCTGTCAAACTACGGTTTGCAGTTACGTGAAAAGCAAAAGCTAAAAAGGATCTACGGCCTTCTTGAACGGCAATTCCGATTGTATTTCGCCAAAGCAGCCCGTAAAAAGGGTGTTACCGGTACCATGTTGCTGCAAAATTTGGAAACACGATTGGATAATGTGGTTTTTCAGATGGGCTTTGCCGCTTCCCGCAATGAAGCTCGGCAGATTGTCGGCCATGGTTTTGTCCTGGTCAATGATAAGCCGGTCAATATTCCTTCCTTTTCCGTGAAAGAAAACGACGAAATTTCCTTTCAGCCGCAAAAGAAAAGTCTGGAATTCATCAAAGAAAATATCAAGGCCACCGCGGAACGCAACTCGCCCGCCTGGTTGGAAGTGGATAGAGATCACTTAAAGGGGAAAGTCAAACGGCTTCCTCAACGTGAAGATATACAGTATCCGGTCAACGAGCAATTAGTTGTCGAACTTTATTCGAGATAAGAGCTCTTTTTATTTCAATTATTTTAGGAGGAAAACATGGGGATTAAGTGGCGAGATTTTCAAATGCCCAAAAGGCTTGATTGTGATGAGTCAGTTTACACCAGTACATATGGTCGTTTTATTGCCGAGCCATTTGAGCGAGGGTACGGAGTCACTTTAGGAAATTCTTTGCGACGTATTTTGCTCTCTTCTATCGAGGGAAGCGCCGTTACTTCCATAAAGATCGAAGGGGTGCAGCATGAATTCTCTACTGTCCCGGGTGTTTTGGAAGCGGTGACCGAACTGGTGCTCAATATTAAAGGCCTGGTTCTCAAATCACATTCCAAGGTTCCTAAAATTGTTTATATCAAAGCCGATAAAAAAGGCGAGGTGAAGGCCAAGGATATTATTTGCGATGAGACGGTGGAGATCATTAACCCCGATCATCACATTGCCACCTTGACGCGGGATACGCGTTTTCATGTGGAATTGGAAGTGGCCAGAGGCCGTGGTTATGTGCCGGCGGAAGCGAATAAAAAAGAGGGAGCCACGTTGGGGACTATCCCGGTGGATTCCATTTTTACGCCGATCACCAAAGTGAATTTCTTTGTCGAGGATACCCGCGTGGGCCAGAGAACCGATTATGACAAATTGATCCTGGAAATTTGGACGAACGGCAGCATTAATCCCAAAGAAGCGTTATTGTATGGCGCCAATATCTCGCAGCGCCATTTGGATGTCTTTGTGAGCTATGGACAGCTTCCGGAAGAACAGGAAGAAGAAGAGGAAGTCTCCGTGGAAGAACAGGCGCTCTATGAAAAATTGCGCTTGCCGATTTCTGAATTGGAACTTTCCGTCCGCAGCGCGAATTGTTTGAAAGAGGCTAACATCAAAACAATCGCCGAACTTGTCAGAAAGACCGAGTCTGAATTGCTGGGTTTCCGCAATTTTGGAAAGAAATCTTTGAATGAGATCAATGAACTTTTAAAAATCATGACTTTGAGTTTAGGTATGAAGATCGATCCTAAGAAATTAAGAAAGAAGGAATAACATGAGACACGGGATTGCTGGAAATCGATTGAACCGTAACCGCAGTTTACGCAAGGCCACCTTGCGCGATATTGCCAAGGCGACTTTAATTCATCAGCGGGTATGCACCACGCTCGCGAAAGCCAAAGAAGCCCGTAAACTGGTGGACCAATTGATTACCCTCGGGAAAAAGGGCGAACTCGTTCATCGCCGCCGAGCCTTCGCAATTCTCTGTGATCATCAAATGGTGAGCGATCTTTTTAATAAAACATCGCCGCGTTTTAAGAATCGTATCGGGGGCTATACCCGTATTATTCCTGCGGCGGGACTTCGCCGGGGAGATAACGCCCAGTTGGCCTATTTGGAATTGACGGAAAAAGACAAAGTGATCATCAGCAATTCCCGTCCCGAGAAGAAGATCAAGTCCAAGACGGTTGATACGGATGCACAGAAGCCGGCCAAAGCCGAGCATCCTCCGGAAAAGCATGAACCGGTAGAAAAGACAAAACCCGCCCTGCCCCATGCGCATCCGCCGCAAGAAGATAAGGGAAAGATCAAAGGGAGTGTCGCGAAGAATTTTACCGGCGGAATAAAGAATATCTTTCGTAAAAAACCATCCGAATAGAATCCCATGAGTCGCATGACCTTGAAGATTAATCAGCGTGTCAAAGACATAGTTGGATCTTCAACCCTCGCGATCACTGCCCGCGCTAAGGAACTGAAAGCTCAAGGTAAAGACCTTGTTAATTTTGCCGCGGGCGAGCCTGATTTTGATACGCCGGATTTTATCAAGGCGGCGGGGATCAAGGCCATTCAAACGGGTTTCACTAAGTACACTCCTTCCACCGGAACCGTTGAGCTCCGCGAAGTCATTGCTCAAAAATTCCTTAAAGATAATCATTTAAAATACGACCCGGCGCAGGTTGTTGTTTCCTGCGGGGCCAAGCACGCCATTTACAACATCATTCAAATCCTCGCCGACGAGGGGGAAGAGGTCCTGATCCCCAGTCCGTACTGGGTCAGTTATCCGGAAATGGTGAAACTGGCCGGTGCCAAATCCAAGTTTCTTCTCACCTCTGAAAAGAATCAGTTTAAAATCACTGCCAAACAGTTAGCGGAGAGCATCACCGACCGGAGCAAGATATTGATCCTCAATTCGCCTTCCAATCCTACGGGGATGGTGTATTCGAAGAAAGAATTGGAAGCGATCGCCGAGGTGTGCGTTAAGCATCAGATCTATGTGCTCAGTGACGATATTTATGAGAAACTTATTTATGACGTTGCGGAATATACGTCGATCGGTTCATTGGGGAAAGACATTTATGATCTCACCATCACGGTGAACGGCGTATCAAAGGCGTATTCGATGACCGGATGGCGCATCGGTTATTGTGCCGGCCCCAAGGAGATCATGGAGTTCATCAAGAAATTTCAAGACCATACCACCTCCAATCCTACCTCGATCAGCCAAATGGCTGCTTTGGAAGCCTTGAAGGCCTCCGACGAGACGGTCCGGCAGATGAGTAGTGAGTTTAAGAAGCGGCGTGATTTAATGGTTTCTGCTTTTGACAAAATACCTTCTATTAGCTATATTAAGCCTCAGGGTGCGTTCTATTTGTTTTGTGATATTTCGAAATTAGGCGATTCGGAAGACATCATGGATCGCTTGCTCAATGAAATATATGTGGCCGGGATCCCGGGGGACAGTTTCGGCGCACCGGGATATGCGCGATTCAGCTTTTCCACTTCGGCAGAGCGAATTGAAGAAGGGGCCAGGCGCATTGCCCAGTGGGTTCAGAAGCGTTAAAATAGCCGTTTAAGTTTGCTAAGGTATTTTTGTTACTGGTCTTTTCCTTACTAATAACAATTGGAAGCCAGTATTAGACCTTTGTCATCTAGAAGAAAAGACCTGGTACATGGCTTCTCTAAAATAATTTTAATGAAGCCAGTACTGCCTTCATTAATCTTTTGGATAAGGCATGTATTGACTTCCTTATATTTTTGGTTGTACAAAGGTCAATAAAGGAGACACGATGGATTTACGCGATCTGCTGCTGATAACGATTCAATCCAGAGCTTCCGACCTGCATCTTACCGAAGATACTCCACCGGTTGTCCGCATTGACGGCGCTTTAGTTTTGACCAAAGTTAATCCTTTATCCCGTGAGCAGCTCAAAAAAATGGTCTACGGGATCATGACCGACAGCCAGAAAGAAAAGTTTGAGCGCGAAAAAGAGTTGGATTTTTCGTTGGCCTTATCCGGGTTAGACCGTTTCCGCGTGAACGTGCATATCCAGCGCGGCTCGGTGGAGGCAGCGTTCCGGCGTATTCCGCTTTTTGTTCCGCAGATGAGCGATTTGGGTTTGCCGATGGTCATCGCGGAGTTTGCCCGCAAGCCCGCGGGATTGGTTTTAGTCACCGGTCCGACCGGAACGGGTAAGACCACCACCTTGGCTTCCATGATCAATTTGATCAACGAGGAAATGGCCAAGATCGTCATCTGCATCGAAGACCCTATCGAGTATATCCATTACAATAAAAAATCGATCATTAAACAGCGGGAAGTTTATGCTGATACAAATTCTTTTGCCGAAGCCTTGAAGCGGTGCTTGCGCCAAGATCCGGACGTTATAGTGGTCGGAGAAATGCGGGATCTAGAGACGATCTCGACTGCCTTGACGGCAGCGGAAACCGGCCATTTGGTTTTAGCGACCTTGCACACCCCCGACGCCCCGCAGACGATCGAACGTATCATCGATGTTTTTCCTCCGTCGCAGCAGCAACAGGTGAAATTGCAGTTAGCCTCATGCTTGGAAGGTGTCGTTTCGCAGATTTTGTTGCCGCGCGCCAACGGGGAAGGCCGTATTTTGGCAACAGAAGTCATGGTCGCCACACCCGGTGTGCGTAATTTGATCCGCGAACAACAAATTGAACAGCTTCCCACCGCCATCCAAACCGGCCATCAGCACGGAATGCATACGATGGATAAATCTTTGCGTGATTTGTATTTGCAAGGGACCATTTCGTATGACACCGCCATCGTTGAAGTCAAAAATATCGAAGAATTTAAGCAGATGTTGCAGAAACATAAATAATTTTTAAAAGGAGTAAAAATGTCTTACCGTGTTACTCTTCTTCCCGGAGACGGTATCGGTCCGGAAGTCACGACCGCCATGCGAAAGTGCGTGGAGGCGACCGGCGTTAAGATTGAATGGGAGGAGCAGCCCGTCGGTGAATTTGCCATTAAAAAGTACGGGACGCCCTTGCCGGATCATGTTCTGGAATCCGTGCGGAAAAATAAAGTTGCCATCAAGGGCCCTATCGTCACGCCCATAGGCACAGGGTTCCGTTCGGTCAATGTCCAGTTGCGCCAGGCCCTGGATCTTTTTGCGTGTGTGCGCCCTTGCAAATCGTATGAAGGTGTCAGGTCCCGTTATTCCAAGATTGACCTGGTCATTTTTCGAGAAAATACCGAAGATCTCTACGCGGGTATAGAATTCGATATCGGCACCAAAGAAGCCAAACAACTGATCCAGGAGATCAACGGTCTGCAGAAAAGACAGATCCGTGAAGATTCCGCAATTTCCATCAAGCCGATCTCGGTTTTTTGCTCCAAACGGATCGTGAAATACGCTTTTGAATATGCCCTCAAACATAACCGCAAGAAAGTTACGGCCGTGCATAAGGCTAACATCATGAAATTCAGCGACGGCCTGTTCTTACGTTCGGCGCGGGAAGTGGCCGAAGAGTATAAAGGGAAAATGGAATTCGAGGATGTCATCGTCGATAATATGTGCATGCAATTAGTGCAAAAGCCGGAATTGTACGATGTCTTGGTCCTGCCGAATTTATACGGGGATATCGTTTCCGATCTGTGCGCGGGCCTGATCGGCGGTTTAGGGATAGCCCCGGGAGCCAATATCGGTACGGAATGTTCTTTGTTCGAACCGGTTCATGGTTCTGCCCCGAAATATGCCGGCAAGAACAAGGTGAATCCGACAGCGACGATTCTTTCGGGAGTTTTGATGCTGCGCCACCTGCATGAGGATGCGGCTGCCGATCGCCTGGAGACCGCGGTGAAAGACGTCATCCGCGAAAAGAAGCACGTGACGTATGATATGAAAGATGACCGTAATGATCCGAGTGCCGTAGGCACCCAAGAGATGGCCGAGGCCATTTGTAAAAAATTACGTTAAAACATTTTTGAAAATTAATCCTTAGCCCCGTATTTATCCAATCTGCCTCAAGTGATTTGCGATGATACGGGGTTCATTATGTCAGGTAAGAAAATGCAACACACCGCTACTCAACACCGGGCGCATTATCGAGATTTGGGACTCATTTCCTATCAAGAGGCCTGGGATCTGCAGAAAACAACCGTGGATGCGGTCATTGCCGGGGCTGCGCCGGTGCTTTTGCTTTGCGAACACCCGGCTGTCCTGACTTTGGGGCGCTTGGGGGCTGAGGAGCATATCCTTTTTTCCCGGCCCGAGCTGGCGCAAAAGGGGGTAGAGGTTGTCCGTATCGACCGCGGCGGCGAGGTGACGCTGCACAGCCCGGGACAGTTGGTTATCTATCCTATTTTTAATTTGAATTATTTTGGGAAAGATTTGCGGATTTATATGCAAAAACTGGAGCAAGTTGCCATTGATTTATTGCATGATTTTGGTATAGTGGC
>MHGP01000082.1:16319-20305 GCA_001805615.1 Omnitrophica WOR_2 bacterium RIFCSPHIGHO2_02_FULL_48_11 | reverse complement strand
GAGGCTGTTGTTGCGATTCCGCGTCCCACGCCAGCCGAGCCAGTCACGGTGGTTGCAGAAAAAAGTATTGTAAGTGGCGAACCTCTTCCCGAACAGCCGCCCCAGCTTTCCACAACGCAAGAGGTAGCTGGGACTGCACTGCCTTTATCTAAAACGCAAGGAGAGGTAGGCCACCGAGGCTCTCAAGAAGGAGATGGGGCAGTGCTGCCCTTGACTTCCTTAAATGATAATTTAAGGAATCAAGGACTGTCCCAGTCTCCTCTGAAAGATGAAGGAAAACTGGGGCTGACGACCTCTCAAAATCAAGGAAAGTCAGCGCCGAGCAGCGAATTTCTCACCGCCGAAGAAGAGCAAAGGTTAATTCCATTGGCCAAAGCCGGAGATAAAGCAGCCATTACAAGAATTCAGGCTGCGTTGCAAGGCTTGATCATTTCATTAGCACGGAAATTGGCTACGAGGCGTGTTTCTGCGGAGGACTTGGTTCAAGAAGGCAACTTAGCGCTCTTGGTAGAAGGAATTCCTGGTTTTGATCCGGCTGTAGGAACTAGGTTAAATACTTTTGTGTATCCTAGGGTTAGGGGCAGGATGGTCGATGAGATTCGTAAGGTGGAAGGCCGGATTCATGAAGATAAAGCAATCATAAGTTTTGACCGCACCACCACGGATTTGGCAGCTATTGAACAAGAGGTTATCGGTACGGCGGATGCCACGCTTTTGTTTGCTGAAGCTCAGCGAATAAGTTTAGCCAGAAGTAGAGTGAATAAGCATCACATGCAAAGCCTTGATGAAGAATTTTCGAGCGGTGAAAAAGTCTACGAACCAGCAGCACCTGACGAAAATGTGGCTGCCGCAATTGATGCCAAAGATTATACCGAAGAGGACCTGGTGCAATTATTGATTTCCGTAGGGGATCTGACCGCGGTTGAGCAAGCGGTCGTGATCGCGCATCATTTCAAAGGAATGACACTAGAGGAAATCGGTGATCAGTTAGGCTTTACCGGATCACGGGCCTCGCAGATCGAAAGCAAAGCCATGGACCGGTTAAGGCAAATAATTTTGACAAATATTTCTCAAGAAAAATTAATTGGATTGACCTTGTGGGATATGCTCTTTAGAGTGCAACGTGGTCAGATAGAAAGAAGTGCGGTCATTTATCCGCCGACAGAAACAGAAAAAATCCGACAGAACCGAGCAAAAATTTTGAATCCTCAACCGAAAGATCAGCCTCTTGGTGGGACCGGCCGTTTCACGCACGAAGAAATTGAAGCGCAGCTCGCCCAAGACAAAGTCGTACAAGGCCGGGTGCGCGATGTTGCTAAATTGACACAACAGTTTACGGGTACCGCCAAGCCAGCCAATCCTATTCTGCAGAAAATTTATAAACGTTTCTACCTCAGTGCCTTGCCGCCGCCGGTGGCCGGCTATCAGTTGATTGATCGTGGCGGCATTACCTTCGGCGCTTATCTGCGGCCCAGCGATCACATCCTTTATGTTGAACGCGATTGGCTCAAAACTCATTCCATCGAAGAAATTTACTTCCACGAAGTCATCGAATACGCCCTCTTCTCTAATAATATTGCCGACAGTCATGCTAGGGCGCAAGCAATCACTGCTACCTTGCTGGGCGCAGCGGATAAAATATTTGTTCTCCCAGCTCGTGCGCAGCAGCCCAGAAGCACCAAAGATATTATTCTCCCGGCTCAACCGGTTACTTCTGGGGAAATAGCCAGGCGTAAAAAAGTCAGACAAGCATCAAAGGATGATCCTGATCGTCAGGATCCCATTGAGCAGCAAAGCACGATGGATCGTTATATCGATAGAATTTATCTTTTACGCGCCTGGGATCCGCGCAGCGAATGGTTGGATGCGATTGTGCAAATTCACCATCAGCAGAACGACGACGATTTAATGCGGGCGATCACGTGGCTGAAGGTTATGATTCTCTTAAATGATAACATTGAAGATTTTAGCAAAAATCTACATTTGGTAGATTTGGTGCGGGAACTTTTGACGATGACCATGACAAGAGACGAAGCCATGGCCGTAGAATTAAAAAACAACGACCAGATTATGAAAACAGTAGTAAGCCGTATCCGTCAATTGGTTAAGAGTCGCTTCAAAGCTTTCGTGGATCGTCTTTATACCAAGGAAGTGGGTCAGCAAGCGGAAACTCAAGATGAGAAGAATCTAGAACTTATTTTCTTCGCGTATGCGGCCGAGGCCAGCATGAGCGGCAGGGATGAAAAGGGAATTATCTTTTTATCACAACAACAGCAGGGAATCCTTGCTAATGCCCTTCGTCCGGAAGAAATGCGCAAAGATTGGCGCGGTAAAATTTTAGGGCAAGCTGTTGCTACCTGGATTAAAACATTTATCCATTTCATCGACACGAGGCTGCCTCCTACCAAGCTGCCGGAAAATAAAAAGGATGAGGACAAACCGAAGCCAGCGACAACCGCCAGGATTACCATTGATCCTCAGACCGGCCAAGCGCGTGCCGAGATCGACGGCGTTCCGCTGAAGAAACCATTCAAGACGAATTTTAATGGTTATAAGGCCATGTGGCACGCCGCTATGATGGCGTTGTACTTGGTCGTGAAAAGAACGAATATGGCCCAGATGCAGGCCGCTGTTAGGAAAGAGAGAATTTTATTGGTCGATGCCGAAGATAAAGAATTCGTCGCGTTTATGACCAAGAGTTATCCCCAGGTTGCTACGATCGTTTCGGAAAAACTGGAAAGTGTAAAACGTGCCAGTGCCAGCCTTATTTTCAGCCCAGCCAGCTTTAACCGGCAGATGATTATCAACTCCATGATTGCCTTAGAAGAAAATGGAAAATTGTTGATTGTGTTCTCGGTCTCCGGGATTGTTAAAGACAGCGAACCGATGATAGAAGCCAAATTAAAGTTAGAAACAATGCTCCAGGAATTAAATTTGAAATATGCCAAGATTGGTGAGGCCATTACCACCTATGTTATTACTAAACCTGCTCAGCTGGAGGTTAAGGGTTTTCCGGCATTGGCCTTTGTGCCGATGTTGGGTGAGGCGGAGTCATCTTCCAACGGCCTCATGATTTTTGGCGCAGTCTTAACCGGTATAGGTTTGGCGTATTTACTGCGCTGGCTAGCGAAGAAGTATAAAACGAGAGAAAATCGTGGCTCGGTTAAGGCCACGATGCCCGTATCGGTCAACGGTGAGGGAAATAACGTAACCGCAGGACGAAACGGGTTTCCTAACCGTAACCGTTTCATTGATCAATTTGGGCTACTGCTTGAGAAAATATCCCTTAGCCTTCCGCCCCAACTCACTCTAACAAAACTATGGTCGCTGCTCTATTCTTTCCTTCCGTGGCAGGTTAGAAGAATAGTTGATGTTATTACAGCGACCATAGTTTTGATAAAACAAGGGAAAGTTGGGGCGGTACTGACCTCATCTAAATTTAAATTTGAAGGTAAGTCAGTACCGTGGCGGGTACTACAGAACGCAAGTGTTTTCAGAGCAGCGGCCTTTGCTTTATTCTTGACATCCGCCAATCTCTACGCCGGTGACGGCCGTAGCCCGGCGCATGTTTCTGCTTGGCCGATTATCGGCGTGCTGGCTGCGGTGTTTGTCGCTTCACACATGGTCACGCCGCGTAACGGCGGGCAGATTACCCACAAGCGCGCGCAGATTTATCGCGACGAGAAAGCAGCGGATGGAATTCCATACAAGGTCGATGGTCCACTGGAAGGAAATTATCTTAAGTTCGAAGAGCGCACCGGCAAAAAATGGGTCTTGGGCGGTGAGGCTGCGGTGCGGGTCGCTGCGGCGCTGCAGGCGGTACGGCCGGGACATGTCAATTTCGGCATGTTTGATAACCTGCAGTTGGAGCCGGAGACCTATGCCTTCAAGAATAAAATGATGCAGATCCGCATGGCAGATTGGGAATTTTTTGAAGGAGCTGAGGCCAGCATCTTTGAGCGGGAACGCGGTGAAGACAATGTTAT
>MHGP01000082.1:5431-16304 GCA_001805615.1 Omnitrophica WOR_2 bacterium RIFCSPHIGHO2_02_FULL_48_11 | reverse complement strand
GAACCCGCGCTTCGCCAATCACAGCTACATTTTTGCGGTCAATTTGAACGAAACGAAGAGCGAATTAATCAGGAATTGGGCAGCGTTCCGCCTGCCGGAGAATTGGAAACAAAAGATCGGCACTAAACCCGAAGGGGAATTTGATTTGGTACTGCGTGATGTCGTGCCCAGTTCAGTGGAAGAATATTATCGTTACGGCTGGGATCTGCGCGACAATGGATTGGTTATTGTCTTGAACCAATATCCATCGCTCTATAAGAGTATTCATATCTTCAAGACAGAATGGGTTCCGCACGTCAAGCAACCGCTTTATATCCATTCGGATAATACCAAGAAAAGTTTGCCGAAGATCGCGGTCGTTAGAGAGCAAAAATCAATTGTAGAGAATATTCAAATGCCGGATCGGTTCATTATCGCGCGAGCCGGCGATAAGCTGGTTGTTGAGAAAACGATTTACCTCACGGCTGAATCGCTAGAACAATTAAAATCCCGGCCTGATGCGGTTGATTTGATCAAGCGTACAGTGGTTGCCGAAATTTATTCAGACAGCCGGAATAATGTTCTACAGGGCAATCCATTAACCTTCCAAGGATTTACCGAGGACGGGACCGGGCTTGCGTTCAAGGGTGAGGTTGAGTTGCCTATCCCGGGGCTGTTCCAGATGACGGTCCGCAGCCGCATTTATCGCGAACCTGATCGGTTCGAACTAGGGCTTGTTTATCAAGACCGATTTTATAAAACATTTTGGATTGCGGTACAAGTCGCAGAAGAAATGTTAGCGATCAATGAAGAAAACCGTGTGCGTATCGCTCGCGAAGTCACCGAGAAACTGTATAGTGCCAATGATCTTCCGCCAGAATGGAAGACACTGACCAGAAACCAAGTCGAAGTTTCCATTGCCTCGATGCTGGGCCATGTGACCAAGTGGGGATCGGTCATGGCCTCGAATTTAGGCAAACAGGAGGGCATCAATAATCCTCAATCAATCCAAGGCAACGCCACGTATGCATACAGCTGGGTGCGTGACAGCGGCCTTTTTACAGAATTTTTGGTTCAATTGTTTAACAAGACCCAGCATCCGGAGCTCGCCCGGATTATCCAGCTGATTATTGATTATTATTTTAAAGGTTTCTTGGAAAATCGAGTGAATCTTGATGTCCAGCGGTTAAGCCTCAAAGACGCGCTTACACCGTCATCGAATTGGGGCGCGCAAGGCGACGGCCCGGCCTTTACCGCCAAATTGATGCTGGAGCTTTTACGCAGCGGATTACTCAAAGATGACAATGAGCGACGAGCGAAAGCGGTTCAGCTTTTGGAAGGATCGGTCGAATATATCTTGCGCCATACCGAATTGGCGCACCATTTCTTTACCACTACGCACCATAAGGATCTCGTGGCCAGCAAAGATGCTTGGGAAGAATTGCGCGGGGTGCATTTGGCGCATTATATTCTCTATTATGCAATTATTAATGAAATTTTACAATCCGGCACTGAGGAATTGACCAATGCCGTGAGCCTGATCCGTAATCAGCAATCCTTTGTGGAACGGATTCAAAGAGACCTCGCCGGACTGGTGGCCGCCGGAGTGGTAACTTTACCGGATGAGGAACCGCTCAAGCATGAATATCAAAGCGTGAAGGCCTTGATTGAGATTTATGAAAAACAAGGTCACCGGTTGATGATCTTTACCGATGCCAACACGGAAAGCGTGGGTGTTCTCAATATCTTATGGCAGATCATCGGGCACTTTGATTGGGCCAAGATTCCTAACGGAGACAATCCGCAGTCCTATCCGTATCCGCCGGCTCACCGTAACGTTGACGATGAAACGAGATTGATGCAAGAAAAGCCAGATCGCCTGGATGTGATGGTGCTTTACGCGTTGCTTTGGGCAGGCGAGTATGCCCCGTTTGATGTTTTGGATGGGAAGATGGTGGCGACCTACAATGGCCTGCACCAGGTTTTTGATGAAACGGTGTATCCGGTCCTTGCTAAACTCCGCAAGCAGTATTCGATGTTGGAATTTTGGGGTCGTTACCGCGGCGATAAATATGATGGTCTTGAGCACATTGAGCTCGTCGAAAGAATACCGTTTAAACCCAACACCCTACGGGCTGGCCCCTGGAATATCGCGATCGATACGGCCGTCAATTACAATGTGAAAGTTATCGAGCGAATGAAGCAGGATAAGTTCTTTGATGTCACAACAGAACAGCATCTGATTTTCTTGCAAGACTTGTTCAAACAAGCCGGAAAGGTGTTGCCGGCCAGTGTTCAGGTCAAGGCAGTTATCAGCGATGACGATGCGCTTTTTGCTGATGTTGTCAGCCTATTGCAAAAACGGGTGAAACATGCGCTTCACTTCCAGGCACACGATTATCATCTTAATACTACCCGTCAGGGTCTCGCCGAACAAGTTGACCGGGAAACCGGTGAACCGCGCGGCGCCGCACCGCTCGCCTGGTCAGCCCGGGAATTTGTCAGTGCTGTTCTATCCGGCCGCTTTGCCCTGGAAGGATCAGGCATCATTGCTGTCCTGGTTATTTTGGGAGTGCTGAGTCTCTGGGCACGAAATGCATTAGCCGAGACGCAGCCGCTTCTTTTAATTCTCCTTGACTTAGTCATCATAGGGCTGGGTATCGGCGCGCTGGTTTTCCTTATTACTAAGGCCTTGCATAAAGATATTCCTAGGGTTCAGGAAGAAATCCAAAAAGGCGAGGCAAGAGGCAAATTCACAAGTCCGATCAGTCTTTTATCAAAAGCTGCCCGGCTTAAGGTCAGGATGCTGCAAGTTATTAAGAATCTTTTTGATCGCACCCCTGCCTGGGTGCGCATAACCCTGCGCGCTTTGGTGCGTGTTTTGGAATTTTTTACAATTACCCTGGGCGCGTGGATCCTTAAACCCATCGTCCTTTATTTATTCAAGCGTGTTGCAACGAAACAGGGCCGGTTATCGCAATTCATCCGCTATATGTTGTTTGCCTTTGTTTATCTAGGGATCAGTGCCGTGACGTCTGTCCGGTACGTCTTTGGACTTGGTTCGGCTGAAAAATTACATAAGTTTTTTGATGATCAAAATAAGAGATTGTCGGGTTGGAAGAGATTCTCGGATGCCCTGGGACAAAAACGGCTGACTGACCGGCAAGCCGCAGAGCACCGCTTCCATGAATTTATGGCAAACTTCTGGAGCATTATTAAGCAAAGTCGATTATTACCGTTCAGTACACGTGAGAAAAATGACCATGAGGGGGCCAGTCATTACGGTTATGACACACATTTGAAACCTTTCGGCATTGATCTAAGAGAAAAAGTTTCTGAATTACATCGGCAACTGCAAAGCCAGGGAGCTTTGGCGGGAGAGAGCATGAATATCTTAAGCATAGGGCCGCGAAATCATTCCCTGTTTGAGCCCGCCGCAACACAGGAAAGTTCTTCGCACCGTGAATTTATTATGACGCGCCGGCCTTTGGGCGGAGCAGTTGAGTTACGCATTGGCAATAGATTTGTTAAGCAGGGAGGAACACACCGGCCTCAATTGGAGAATATGACGGATAATTCGATGCATTTTGTTGTGAGTTTTATGACCCATGAGATGTTCTTTGATCCTCTGGCCGCCGTCGAGCAAATTTATCGCATCCTGGCCGTGGGCGGCGAGGCGATCATTGAATTGGCCCCCGAAGATCAGCTGGCCTTGGTGGATCGTCATGGCAAGCGTTATCCGTTCTCGGCCCGGCGGTTGGGGATTTATCTGGCCAGAGCGGAACTGGGTTTTGATATTGATGTCGTGCGCCGTAGATTTGTTCCGCAGCTGAATAAATCGCAATATATTTATCTTCATATCCGCAAGAAAAGTAACCAGCCCTTGGTCCTTCCGTACCGGTTGGTCAATGCCAAGGTTCACTTGGATTCAGCTCAGCCGGAACGCCTGAAGCGGGATTTCAGTTATGAACTTTATCCCGCGCACTCTTTACTGGGCCGGACAGCCGGCGGCTTCCCCTTGATCTTTTTAACACAGGTTGAATTGATGAAGGGCTTTTTGGCCGGCCGGGTCAGCTTCAGAAAGCTGGTCTATTTTTACGAAAATAATTATCAGGTCAATATCTGGCAGCATTTGAATGCCCTGCTCAAGAAGCTCGCGCTCAACCGCCGGTTGTCTCAACCCAAACCGGTAGACGATGTGATCTTTGGATTTGCCTATGAAGCAAAATTGATCGGTATGCGCGTCCAGGAACATAAGATCGTTGAGCAATTGGGCAGTAAATATCCCAAGATCAAACCAGCCTTGGATTATGTCCGGACCATTCACGGGCATTACCTGGTGGATGAATTGCGGGAGAAATATGCGGCACGCGGTGTTGCCATCCGCCGGGTCGGCCTGCAGAATATGTACGCTCAAGTGACGGACTTGGAAGATCAGCGCAACATCATTGTGGCGGAAGGCGTGATCTCGCATACGGTGCGGGTCGCGCAATTGGCCGATATGTTCGCTACTATGGCGGGGTTATCTTTTGAAGAAAGCGAAGCCCTGGTCTTTATGGCGCTGTTCCATGATACGGGGAAAATGGACAATGCCGTTCTTTCGGTTATTGATTATCCCGGCAAGCTATCTGCGGATCAGGTTAAAGTGATGCGCACGCATGATCAAAAGAGCCGCGATCGCATCCGAGGATTGATCGAGCAGGGCGATGTTTTTGTCGGGGCACGGGATCAGCGGGAATTAGCGCAGCTTTTGAACGCCGGCCCAGGGGAAGAATATAAAACATTTTTGATGCTGCAACAACTCCTTACGGATCCGGATTACCGTGATGTTCCGTTGGTATTTTTAGCCAATGTCTTACGGCTTAACGCCAAGAAAGATCACAAGAAGAGTTCATTGTTAGTCCAAGAATTTTTAAGAGGGAATCAGGCCGGTGTGGATCGTGCCCTGGAGGATCTCTATCCGCAAGAATTCTCCTGGGATACCGGGACCAAGAAATTCAGCAATTTAAAATTGCTGTATCTTTTCAAAGAATTCGTCGACATGCTGGATGCCAAGAACGATTATACCCGGCGTTATGTCCTCTACGGCAGCCGCAATGAAGACCTGATGGATGTCTTGGAAACATTTTCCACCATGGACGACGGAAAATACGCCAAGCAATATCCCGCGGAGATGAAGAAGCTGGAAGACCTTATCCGGCGTAATAAGAAATTTTTGAAGGGCTTCATCGACCAGCACCGTAACGGTATGCTGTGGTCTTTGTTTACTCTGGCCAAACTTCATACGGATTGGAATTTTACCGACCGGAAGAGGGTGAATCATGAAATCAGCACCAATGCTGCCCAGGAAAAATATCTTGAGGCGATCTTAGCATCGAACAGTGATATCACAACTCAATTAAGGTTGGCGCGCCGTTTGCGTCGGATTTTTGAAGAAGCGCGATCCCATATCTTAAAAGCCTTACGCAAAGGACAAGAACATCGCACCGCGATCGATGACACAGCCTCTGTTTTGGTGATCAATCCTCACGTGCGTTTGGACCTTTTGCATGAAACTCAAGAAGCCATTGCCCATGGCGCAGAGGTTTTAGTCGTCGGACATGAGGATCGGGATGTGAATTTTGTCCTGGGTAAAGTGGAGGCACTCATCCGAGCGGATGCGGATCTCAGCCATTTGATAGGTTTGGTGGGGCAACCGACGGCCGACGGAGAATTCTTGGTCATCAGTCCTGAACTTAGAAGGTTGGCCGAAGCAGCTGCCAAAGCTCCGCAGGTGGAGAAAGAAGTTATCCTTCCACAATTACCACCCCAGCTTCGGCTGCCGTCGTCACAGACTGAGCCGACCGCACAATCTTTGGTCCATGAGCCGTCAGCAAAAGAATCCAATCAAGACAAAGACCCGGGATCATCCGGTGCTGGATCGGTCGCTTCACTGCTGCTCTTCCCGACACAGCAGGCCTTCCCGACTGCTCCGCAGGATTGGAAAACGGATCTTTTAGAGCAAATGGGATTGAACTTTCATTATTTAGCGATAGGCGCGGCTGTCTTGGTTGTCTTGTCAGTGCTTTGGACGATTAAACAATTTGCTCAAAGGCAAAATCGGCCGACATCCGTAAGAGCTTATATCCCTGTATTAAAAACAGCTATTCCTCTGGGCTTGTCGTTATCGGTCGCTTTGGTGGCAGGTGCCCACAGCATTCTCTCCGTATTGACGGTAGGATTCTTCCAGGCGCTGCATCCGGCATTTTGGCCGCAGTATTTCCTGGCTTATTACTTCAACTCCGCGACCCGTAGTCTGATCGCCAAGGTCAAAGAGTTAGCGAATCCCAATTTAGGATGGAGTGATTTAAGAGACATTCAGACCCGCATCGAAAAACTGCGCAAGACAACACGCATAAGCGCTTTCTTGGCTTTCGGTTTTGTCATCATTTATGGCATCAATATCGCTTTGGGTATCATCGATGCAAAGTATGGCTGGAACACTTTGTCAATGTTGCCTGGTTGGTTATCGACAATATCGATGACCGAAAGAGATGAAACTCTCATTGTCCTGCTCAATAATTTTATCATGGCCATTCCGGCCGTTGCAGTTTACATCAATGCTTGGGTGTTCAACTTTTTGGGAGTGCTATTCTCCTGGACCGTGATAAATAATTTCATGGGCGGCAGCGTACGGCGGGAGATCCAGCGGCTTACTGAGCTGGCTGCCTCCATACCGTATCGCTCGACGACGCAGCAGCGTACAACTCCGGCCCGCGATCCTAATATCCGGCGAGTCCGCGGTATTGAGTTGCGGGTAAGCCATCCGATACAAAGAGGCCGTTGGACCATTTTCACCGCCGAAATCGTCGATCCGCAGGCAGGCCTGCCTACCGCCCGCCTGCCGGACGGGCAGGGACAGGCAGGCGAGGCTCTCTCCATAACGGAAGTTGAATCGAATGCCAGGGAAATTTATTTCATTCCTGCCCGCTTGCGCGAGGATGTCCAGCAACATTTTGGCGATGTATTTACCGTGACCCCGTGCACCGGAATTTGGCCTGATTGGTCAAGCCGGCACATTGAGTATTTAAGAGAACGCCTGGCAGTCTTAATGAAGAGCATGTTCAGTGATTTGGATGACATGATGCTGAAAAAACAGGAATTGATCCTCACTACAGGCATAGCCAGTGCTGACCAGGTCTTGACGGTGAATATTGAAGATAAACGGGCCCTTCAGCCGCGCATCAAACGTATTATTGAAGACAAGATTGGCTACGGCAATGTCAGTCAGCAAACACCTTCCCAAGCCAACTTTGCACAACTGATGTCTTGGCAAGAAGGCGTGGTGGATAGCGCAACCTGGCATATCGCCGGACCTCTCAAGCAACTTTTGTATGCCATGCAGCAGAATCCGGTTTTGGGTTTGTACCAAATCCTTCACGAACTCCCCGCGGTGCGAGTGCCTTCGGGCAATGTTTCTTTAGTTCATATTGCGCGTGCGATTATCCTTCAAGAGTTAACGGAACGTGCGGATGTCATGGAAGGGTTAAATCAGGAAAGCCCGGCGATCAATGCTATTTATCATTTTGTGGATCATCTCAATAGCCTGGCGCAGTATTCGGGTAAAGAAGCGGTGGCGGGCTGGCTGAAAGAAAGAATTCAAGGCATTCACCAAAGATTATTTGATTCACCTTTGGCCCAACGGGATCAGCCAACCAGGGAAGATGATGACGATTTCGAGTTTGGCGTGCCTCTGCCGGCGCCGGTCCGCTTGTCGGATGAGGTCTTTACTCGACGTGAATATCAGGGGGATTGGCAGACCCGGTACTCCTTAGAACAATTAGGGCACGGGCGCAAGGAAAAAGAGGCTTGGGAAGGATTGACGCTAGGTCAAAGTATACAGCTGGATAGAATTGCCACCATGCTGGGAGAGTATCCGGATGATGTGACCGTGGTCCTGACCAATAGCCGTGATGATACCGCCGGTGCTCCGCTGGCTATCCAGGGGAAAGAATTATCTATTCATATGTCAGTGATTGACTTGCCTGTTAATCTGCGGGCCGTGTGGTATAAAGCCAACAAAGGGCCGGTTACGTTCAACGATGTCCTGATCGCCGATGTGGATTACGTCATTACTATGTATTTTAAATTCTTAAAGATCCTGATCAAACATGAAAGATATCATTTGGACGGCAACGATGAGCCGCAAGCGCAGCGTAAGACGCTGGAAGAGGACCTGTTGGGAGATCTGGAGAATTTAAGAGCATTCCTTTATGTTTTGGAACATCCGCAAATTTTTGCCTTGACCGCGGAGCGCGGCTTTGAAAAATTATTGGATCAGAAAACGACTGTTGTTGTTAACGAAATTGTAGCGACGCTCTGGTCTGCTTCATCCAACATTAAGACCAAGATCCTCAGGCTGCTCGATCAGATCTTTAGAGTGCATTCCCGGTACCAGGGCGATCTGTTCTTGGCCGTTAAACTGCTTGATCTTATCCATAAATTTTTAGCCGTTCGTCTTCCGGCAGAAAACATCACAGAGATCGTGGCTACGGTACTACAGATTTGGTTACGCAAAGGCAACAGCGAACGGCATGTGATGTTGGCTGCCCTGGAGCAAATGACGCATGAACTTACCGTAAAACATAAAAAATCAGGCGAAGATATCGGCAGATTTCTGGTCAAAATTATACCGCATTTAGCGGTGCCGGAGATACTCCTCGCTATGAAAGGCTGGGTCATCACAGAATTCCTGGCCCGGACTCATCATTTGATGAGTGATCGTTTGGATGTGATCCAGATCAATATACAAAGATTAAGAAGGGAAGATCGTCTGATGGTCTGGTTCAGATTGCAGGGAAAATCCGCCGCGGATTTTGAAAATATTCTTATTGATATCAGCCTGAAGCCTGATCGGCCCATGCCCGGCAGCCGCCGCGGCGATGCGAAAATGACGACGGGAACGAAAGAACCGGATCCTCATCAGCGACCTGCCGTATCTATTCAAAGATTACATCAATTGGGAGGCGACTCTGCGGTCATTGCTTCGCTAGTTTCCGGATATCCGGAATTGTTGGATGCCCTTTCCGCTAACGCGTTGCTCCAGGATGAAGCGCTGTGGGCAAAGCATGAGGGGACACCCGCGGCGGTGACCCGAATGTCGGAGTTGCGAGAGGCCAAAAAGGAATATGTGCAGACGTTGCAGCGCCATATTCCTGAAGTTTTAAAATTTGCCCGGTGGATCCTGGATCAACCGCAGTATCAGGGTAAGCAAATCATTGTTTTAGGCAAGTCGGCTGACCTAATTTATGATGCGTTGGTGATGTTAACACATCTCGATGAGTCTTATCGTTCCCGCCGGGCAGATATTCATCTGTTTGATTTCTCGGGCGGGGTGGTCGAAAGTTTGATTTATGATTGGGCACCGCACTACGACGATTATTTTACAGGCCGGCTCAGACAAATGGGCGTTAATGAGCGTTTTGATAATGTGCTCTTTGTCAATGAGGTGACGCATTTCACAGGAATGACCTCGCACATGCTGCGGATGCTGATCGGCGATAAATTTGAATTCACCGCCGGCTTCTCTTGGCAAGAATATGACCGTCAAGAGGGTGTCGGTTATGACGGCCGGGTCCATAATTGGGAATGGGCCGATTGGCTTGATGTGTGGTATGACAGCGGTCGGTCTTATGCAGTTGTCGATGACGGACAACAGCTGGCGTACCGTTATACCCGCGATGACAAATTGCAGCGTTGGCTCAATCAGGAAGCTATTTACGCCCGGGCTATAGAATCCATTCAGCCCCAGCCCCAGCAACAACCCAAAGAATCAAAGCCGTATGACCCGTCGCGGGCCAATTCTCATTGGCTTGCCGGGGTGATCGTCGGGCTCGCGGGATTGGTTTATCTGCAGGATTGGGCGATGAATGAGGGGCTCGTCGACTTGTTCCGGCAGAATGTTTGGCCGTGGATCACCGGGGTATGGCCAGCGCTGACTTTCCTTGATTTTCAAAAGTTGTCAGCACCGTCCCATCCCCTTCTTGAGAATCTCGGCGGCCAACATCTCCTCGCATTCCAGACAAAGGCAGTGCAGTCCCAGCTACCTCTTGCTTTGTGGGAGGCTGGGACGGCGCTGAAATGGGTTGCCGGTATTCTGTTAGGTATTTATGTCATTGCCACCACCGGGGATTGGGCTTGGAAGCGAATCAAACCTTCGCTCTCTGCGCAAAAAGCTGCAGCCGTGGAAGCCTTCCTGGAAAGTCTCAATACGTACATCAAGGTCTTTGCTATTGCGGCGATGTTCTTGATGGCTGCGGCGCTGTATTTTGAACCGCTCAACAATTATGTGCCTTCTGTCACGCTTTGGCCCGGCATTGCCATATCAGCCTTCACGTGGTTTAAGCAAGTTAATCCGGGAATTCAGAATAGAACACCGCAAGGTCAACTTAAACATAATCTGATCCATCACATGTTCTTTATCACGTCAATGACGATGCTGTTCTTTGTTGATCACGTGCTTGTATCAGTCATATATCCGGTGACAGTTATTTTTGCCGCGCTGGCTCAGCGAGCGGCCGATACATTTTTGGGATTTGTCCGCAGCCGCTATCCGCAGCTTTATCAGCCGGCCCGACGCATGCTACAGACGCGAGCGCCGTGGGTGACGTTTGTCGTTGAGCTTTCCTTAATAGCCGTGGGAGCACATTATTTCTTCGGTTTCAATCCGGGCGATATATGGAAATTTATTAAAAGCGGCAATCTTTTTGGCATGGAAACTCAAGCCAGTATGAATGAGATTTTTGATTTATTAAGTATTGTTCCATTGAGCGGGTGGATCATCGGGTACACGGTGACGGGTATCTTAGGATTAGGCTTGTCCATCTGGCTGATTTATAAATTAGGATTCAAGATC
>MHGP01000082.1:0-5380 GCA_001805615.1 Omnitrophica WOR_2 bacterium RIFCSPHIGHO2_02_FULL_48_11 | reverse complement strand
GCGATTGCCGGTTGGTTTGGCTCTGCTGCCTGGTTCCCGTTGTTCTGGCCATATTATCTGTTCACTCTCTTGTCGCTGCAATACACTGTCTTTTGGTTTGCGCAAATTAAACAAAAGGCTTCTTCTACCCCAGGGGTCGGTCAAGTTTCGGAAAAAATATTAAAGATGATGCGGCTTGTCAGTACGTTGAGTCTGGCAGCATCGATTTTGACTTTGGCTCATTATTGGTTTGAATTACATTATCTTATTGCATTGCTAGGCCTTGATGAGGCGGCGAAATATCTTCTTTCCCTTCCTTCAGGTTTAAGTTATTTGGTCGTGTCTAATGAGCTGGAAAAAGCGAGAGGTTTCTCGAAAGAATTTATCAGCACGGTCTTTACCACCGGCACGACGTTAGCCTTGATGAATATTGCGGTCTTTATTAATTTGTGGGTGTTCAGTGTCCGCCAATTTATTTTTAATATTTATCAAAGGATCGATGCCCTGCGTGATGCCAAGAAAGGGCCGGCTACAGCGGCGAGCGCTTTAGGCGGAGATCTCGGCCGCCATCTGAGAGAATTGCGTGAAAAATTAAAAGGTCAAATAACTCAGCCTCCGGCACAAAGTGGAGTTCAGAATCCGGCGAACGTTGCCCCAGTCTCTGTTAAAAAAGTCACGGCTGGGCAAGCGCTTCTGGAGAATATTAATGCACACATCAAGGTTTTTGTTGTCGTCGTGATGTCCTTGACTGCTGCGATCGTGTATTTCCCATGGTCCAATGCTTATATCCCGCACATTTATTTATGGCCGGGGACTTTCTTCACCCTAGCCCTCGCACGCCAGCAGATGCGTGCTGAGCCAAGAAACCAGTTTGCTCATTTTAGTTTGGCATTGATTTCAACAGCAACGATAGCAGTTACTGGCACTGTTTGGTCAAGCTTGATGTATCCGGCCTTTGTGGCATTTGCAACAATCGGTGATTGGATTTGGAAACGTGTTGGGCCATCCTTGAAGGCACGCGCCTTGTCATTCTTAAGACTTAGCAAAGAATTGCGGGAAAGATTAAAAGCGGTGCGGAAAGAACCCGCTGCTGCCCAATCGAACGATGCGCCGGTTCCAGCCGAACCGGTCAATCCCGCAACGGATACGCCGGAAATCTCTTATCATAAGGAAAATTTCCAATTAGCGATCTACTGGGGTAATTTATTGCGCGGTCATCTGGAGCAGTTAGGTTATCGGCTCATCAACATTGTTCGTGTCGGTATGGACAGCGTACTTTTTGTCATGGAAGACAAACACGGCAAGCGTTGGGCCGGAAAAGTGCCTTATGGTGTACGGGAATATCTTACGGTTGAACGGATAGCGCACGTCCGCTATGCCTTTGCAAATCGCCGGCCGCGGGGGATCGTGCCGCCGGGCAATGTTTTGAATATTCCCATCACTAATGCGGAAATCCGTGATGCTATGATGGCGTTTCCGCGCCGCGATTTCGTCATGGATGATGTAGCACTGCAGGATGGGTTGTTTCATTGGACGCTGAGGATCCGTCGCTGGGTGAAAGGGCAAGACTTGGATCAATGGCTTAAGGAGCATAATCCAACCTTGGCTGAAAGATTGCCGATCGCCCTTGAATTGGCCAAATCAACACAATACCTCGCTCAAGTGGGTATCCGCCGGCATGATCCAAATTTAAATAACGTTCTCATCCGCGCCGGGCCGCGCCGTCCCCGCATTTATCAGATCGACTTTGCCGGCAAAGAAGATGCCCCCCATGATTGGACGCAGGCGTTGGCACGGATGTGGCTGCAGTTATTCATTGAGCCGTCATTGTATTACGGCGATCCAAATGGGATACGTCAGGCGATCGATCGTTGGCAAGGGGATAGTTCCGTCGAAACAAGAGTCGTTGCTGAACTGCGTTCTCTGCTGCATCAATTATTGACCGCGCCGCAGGAAGCTCCTGCTCAGCGGCAAACTCTTCAGCAAACAGTTGCCCGATTGCATTCCTTGATTACCTTACCCGAACAACCCGAATTTCCGGAAACTACCGAAGAACCGCACGGGTCCATGCCGTCGCCGTTTGCCTTGGCGGTTGACGAGCGCAAGACCCAGCCCGTCGCGTTTTCTTTCGAGACCGAATTGCGGAATTTAAGGAACGGCAAGCATATCCGCGGCCGCGGTGATATGTTATCTATCGCCCAGAAGAAAGCCCTGCGCGATATTGTGCGCTCCTCCAAGTATTTGAGCGAGGAGGCCTCGCCTAAATTTGTCGTTGAGGTAACCAATGACAGCAGCAAGACCGCAGGAAAATTGACCGCTGTTTCTTCTGACCGCCGGCGCGTTGTTGTCCTCTTGGGATATGTGGATATGTATGCCCAGGTATTTGGTCAAGCCAGAAAAGAAGAGAACCGCGCCCAACGGTATATCCGTGTGCCGGCGATAACCTTGTGGCAGGAGAGATTGGCGCATTTAAGGAAATTCAATAAAGGCCAGTATGACTATCACGAAAAATATCATGCGAGAATTGCCGATGAAAAAAGAGTGAGAGACTTGCATCTGGTGCACTTGATGGCGGATTTGGAAGTGCTTTATGCCACGAGTTTTGTGCTCGGCCATCCGGAGATATTCTCCATCACAGTGGATCACGATTTTGAAATGTCCTTGAAAGATGATGTCTTGATGCGTATTAATCAGCAGCTGCAAAAGACCAGCATTGATCATGAATTGCGCGGACTGGTGCATGCGGCCCTAGAACACAAAAATTTGAGATTACAAGACTTAGTTGATTTCTTAAAATTGCTTATCAGCCTTGAGACACTTAAGCTCACCGGTACTCCGGAGATCACGACCCGTATCATTGATTATATTGCTGCCCGGGCCGAACAACCCGAGCTGGCCGCGAATTTAGGGAGAGTTTTGGAGGATATTTCCACTGTTTTGCGCGATAAGCTCGCTCATAAAGGGAAATTGGCCAGTGATTTTACAACCCAAATATTGATCGAACTGGTCGAGATCCTTATCCCTGAGGACGAGCAGAACCGTCTGGAGGCAGAATATTTGGTCGTGATGCTGGAAATTTTGGATTTCTTTATCACGCAATATCGCGGCCAAGACATGGCAGGGGCCTATTTTGCGAAAATACTCAACGGCTTGACCCATAATGCGGTCAAGGAATTGTGGCGTAACAATGCGACCTTGTCGCAGAAGCAGCAGAAAATCAACGACCGTGGGGCCATGACCGCACATCTTTTGCCGCAGATCAATGCTTGGGTGAAATATTTGGAAGATGCGGATGTCGAATCCGGCGTGATCGGCTCTATTTTGGAAAGGATCTTCCGGCATGATGAGGCGGTTGATATTGTCAGGCAGCTCATTCCCGTAACGAAAAATCTGCATGCCAATTTGAAAGTTCATGTCAGTCCCAATCTCATCGGTTATCAGTTGGGAGTCACCTTGAATAAGATCGTCACGAACGCTGATCCGTTGACGGCCATCACCCGCTTCAGGAAAGATATGACCCATGCCTATGCTTCATTTGAGGCGGGCAACGTCCTCAGATACAGAGACGATGGCCAGGAGTATATGTTTGTCATTCAGGATGAGTTTGTCTGGCGGGGTAAACAGCTCGTGATCTTAGATCCTATGGATGAGCCGTCGAGTGATTTTGCCGATCGGGCAGATTTTGACGGCGTCCTGACATCGAAAGAACAAGACCGTGTCTTTATCGTCAGGGCCAAGACGATTCGTATGGCTGAGGAACTTTTGATCCCGGCCTTTACGCGAACCAAAGAAGTCATGTGGCCGGCGATCAGGGTCGATGCCAGCCGGAAAAAACATCTCATGTACCAGCTGCATGAGATGCTGACCGCCGGGTTTGCCGATACAGATGCCGTGATCCGTGAATATGAAAAAGTGCTGGCCGCGACGCATTCTGCTCAACTGATTGACCGGGCCTTTGTCCGCCAAAGCGAACGTATCAGCGGATATGTCGAAACACGTTTTGCCGAACTGATGAGTAAAATAGCGCCTGCGCATATCAGCGTCAGTATTGCAGCGGATGCGATGACCCGTTTGGTCAATCGCCTTAATTTTGCTCTTGCCATGTTGGAAGATGAAACCTTGGCTAATGAAATCGTTTTGACCCAATATATCAATATGTATATGACACAGATGTTAACAACTGACTACCGGACGGTCCTCCCGGCGATCCTGGTCGATTACTTTATTCTTAACGAGCTGTTGGAAGTTTCTTTGAGTCCTAAGCCGCGGGCCAGAGATGTCCGGGCCCTGGAAGATTATATGGATGATCTATTGGCCGAGATCAACGGCAATGGTCAGATGAACGTCGGGAAGCTCCGTGCCGAGATCAGCCGGCGCGCCAAAGCCGCCAGAGCCCGCATGGAACAAGGCGAAGAAAAGAACGCCGCGCCGTTCTGGATCACGACAGAGATCAATGCTGACGTCGGCCGTACTTTTACGGGATGGGCGCGTGCGATATTATTCAGCGATTTGCAGTCTCCGGAAGTTGAAGAAGATACCTTTGAGCAAGACTTAGGAGTCACCGAGCGTATTAAGAAATTTGCCCAGTTAGCGGTTCCTGATTTGGCGCAGCTTCCTCAAGGAACGGGATATTTTGGTGTGACCGCGCGCGCTGCATCGCAACGCCTGCTTGATGAACGGGCCCAGAGAGTGCCGGTTGCCATGGTCATTCAAAGCCGCGGCAGCATTGACCTGCTCGTTCATCCGCACTTAGCCTTTGTAGATAAAGTTATCAATGATGCGCAAAATTCTCTTGGCCAAGAAGCCTGGAATGATTTTATGGATATTGTCTTTTATCACGAAGGGACCCATATCCGCGGATTAACTAACGAGCCGGAAGCCTATATCGAATTGGTCAAATATCTTTTGGCTCATCCTAAAAAATTATTCTCCCTTTTCTTTGTGTTGAATAACCCAGGCGTCTTCGGTGTTGAAGCGTCCCCGGAGTTTATCAATGTCTTGCTGGAAATGATCGCCGATCCGGCCCGGCATGGGGTTGTTTTAGAGGACGCTCATCGCCGGGCGGTCGAAGGTGCCGTTTACAAAGGATTGCATAATGCCGCTACGGTCACCAAAGATATGAATTTGCCATTGGGAGAATTTGTCGAACAGCAATTGAACGGCATGCTGGGCAAACCGGACAGTGTTGCTATTGCCGCGGCCCTCTGGTCGATGCTGGCCACGTTGGCGCATTACGGTTTGGCGCCCAACATGAGCGCGGACTTTACACGGATCATCCATGGTTTTGTGCAGAGCATCATTCAAGAAACATCGCCTGTTCCGCAGGCGGTCGCTTATAACTTCCTGCTGCGCTCTGTTGGTGAGCATGGCCCGGCATACGTCGAGCCAACGCTGGTCAACA
>MHGP01000081.1:6907-7375 GCA_001805615.1 Omnitrophica WOR_2 bacterium RIFCSPHIGHO2_02_FULL_48_11 | reverse complement strand
TTTGGGAGGTATGACAGTTTCTTTCGGAATCGTAACGACGTCTTCCTTAGGAGGAACAACTGTTTCTTCAGGAACAATAACAACTTCCTCCTTTGGGATCAAAATATCCCCTTGATCCGTAACAGTCTCTTTGGGCGGAAAAGCAACTTCTGTTACTTTTTCCGTTAAAGGAGTGTCAAGGATCATCTTGCCAGTTCCAACATCCTCTGTTTCTTTCGGCGGCGTAACGGGTACTTGTGGGGTTGTCTGTTCCCCTATCGGTGGAATACATTTGTAATAAATACTTATTCTCGTTTCTATCCCTTCACTAACCTTTCCTGCCGTAGGATCAAAAGAAAGATTTTCCGGGTAAATGTCTTTTCTCTCCACAGGTTTCTCACCACAAGGAATAGAAAACGTACATCCTTTATCGGAACATGTCCTCCGGCAGATCTCCTGGGCTTTATTAAAGGCTGCTTCTTGCCATTT
>MHGP01000081.1:0-6866 GCA_001805615.1 Omnitrophica WOR_2 bacterium RIFCSPHIGHO2_02_FULL_48_11 | reverse complement strand
GAAGCCGCGCTAAATGAGGCAGTACCAGTAGAAGAAAAATCTTTTGGGCCTTCTTGCGGCTGATCTGACGCAGGTGTCCCATAGGATACTTTAGGTGGCAAAGGATTCTCCGGTATTTGGGGAGCATCAGGTGACCCTTGAGGGGTATCTGGCGGTTTAGGCGTACTGGGCGTTTCCGGCGGCTCCGGCGGCACAGTACCGTCAGAATCTATCTCTTCTTCCTCTGTAATGACAACTCCTGGCCTCGATGATGATCCTCCTCCTTCACTAGCACCACCGGCTGGCGGCTGCAATGAAATACTTGTTCCCCCTCCCGTTCCAGAAATTGAAGGACCCAATGGAGATTCGGGAGGCTTAGGGACACATTTAAAATATATTCCTACAGTTGTTTTAATCCCTGGCGTACGCGCGTCTCCATCATTAAGGTAAATATCCTCAATCTGTTCCGTTACAACTTGCCGTGGCAGATCACATTCGTAAGCCCAGGAACAATTGTCCTTGCCAAATTTTTCTTCACAAATGTCGACAGCTTTACTAAAAGCCTCTTTTTCGAACTGCCTTTCCCAAGGAAAGTGCTCGCCCCTTGCCTTCGCTTCTATTTCGTGGCTTGGCGTTATGTCTTCAACGAAAACAAGAAAACATTCTCCGCAAGCGGCAGGAACAACGGGTTCGGGGTTTTCAGGTCCTTCGGGTGGATTTTTGGGTTCTTCCTCCGCCGGCGCCCGAGGCGTTGAGCGAATTTTATCCAGTAACCCTTTATTAACCATCGGTCCTTTAGGCGGAGTGGTTGTCTCTCCTCCCGGAGTAGACGGTTCAGAGGGGAACCCTTGGGGTGTCTCGCCGTAGCCGGGAAGCTTTGGCACGGCCTCACTCCACGTTTTTTTTTCTTTATAAACTTTTGGACTAGTTGGTCCTGAAGAGGGAGGTTCGCTGGGTGCATCTGCTGGGTGACCAGGAAGGCCACAGTTGGCGAGACCATAAAGAGTCCATCCCGCCAAACAAGAGAGGATAATAAAAATAATCAAAAAAAATTGAGAAAAATTTCTCATCAAATGGTCAAAACGAACCAACTGTATTTAGCTATCGATTAAATGGGTTATCTTGAGAACCTTTTTGTTTCTCTGGCTCCATTCCCTCCACCGCCCCATCTGCCACGGCCTGAGGAACATTCATTATCTTGCCGATTGGTTTTCCGACCTCTTGGGCTCCTTTATTGATCGCCTGGCATCCTGCCGACATAAGACAAATGAATACAAAAAAAAGGGAGAATTCCGCTTTAACCTTCATGATCGATAATCCTTTCTTTGAATTCAGCTAATTATTTTCTGTTAAAATCATTCCTCGAACAAACCCCTGCCCCGCTTGAGCCGTTGCCTTTGAAAATTTTTCTTCGCTAGAAGTGATTTTTATTGTCCCAACTTTTGTTCTTTCCGCACCGAGCATTTCGCCGGTCACCGGGTCTGTTAATGCCTCGCCTTCCGTCACAACATTGAAAATACCTCCTTCGCCGGCAAGCCCATTACGTGATCCAATATTGGTATAAATCGTATCTCCGTCGATTTTGACAATTCGCCCTTCAAAGGGAACTTTTTCTAACCGGTCAGAAATCTCAACAACAGCCTTGTCAATCGCAATCTGGGTGGCCTTGCCTAAAGGAGTCTTTTTGAAAGACTCTGTCCCGAAATCAACCCCCCCCTTGTCAATGCCAATTTTCATGCCCTTCGCGCTTGCTTCTCCCTCAACCCTAACCGAGTCCATGACCTGCCCTGAGGTTGAATCAATAATCCTTAAAATAACCGCCACATGAGCCTGGGATTTGCTTGAACCTACGCTGATGCCGCTGATGGTAATACCCGTGCCGCCTTTCTGGATTTCGGCTTCAAATTCGCTGACAGTTCCTTTAATGAGAATCTGGGCCGGAATAATCTTCCCGGTCTGGGCCGTTTCGGAAACGGCGGCTCGTCCGCTGGCCGCGATGTCTTGCTCAGCGATAACATCTTCTAACGTTTGACGTTCAATGACGACAAACTTTCCGCTTTGAATAAGGGCATCAGCTAATTGGTCAGCCATTCCTGTTCCAACAGCAGCCTGGCCAGTCCCATCCGTGCTATTTTCAAAACGTGACACCGCGACTGTCTTTTTAAATTGGGCACAAAAGCCATCTCCTGCCGAAACGCTTAAAAATAAAAATAACGACACGCAAAATACCATTTTTTTTCTCATGGCGGCTTCCTTGTTTAGAATTTTTATTTGGATTCGGATAACCTTTTAATGAGCTGTTGCGCAATATCCCGTGAAGCCATTTTAATGGCTTCTACCCCTGCACTCAATTCATCAATAGCAGAGGCCGTCGCAGTGCCGCTTTCCACAGCCACGATTTCACCGGTCGCGGTATCAACAAGGCGAATATTGACATTGGCCCGTGCCGATTTCTGCAACGAACCTTTTAACCCTGAGGCTCCTTTGGCCGTTGCCTTGCCGAAAATAACAAAATCAGCATCAAGATAATTCCCTAAATTCTTTGACGAGAGATCATCGCCTTCAACGGCTTTGAGGATTTCCTCTTTAGACACATTCCCTTTAGTGGTGTTGGAAATTCCACTACCGACAACTCTGAATCCGCTCTCTAGAAAAACTCCCGTCATAGTAATATCGGCTTGAGAGACGCTGGTCCAGATATTCAAGACATCTTTAAGATTCCCGTAATAATCATAAATGAGGATATTATCCACAAAGATCTGCTCATTAATTTTAATCATGACAACAGGTTTCGGGGAAGGCTCTTGGGCGTACAGCGGGGTGTGCGCCAGAGCCCCTAGCAAAAGAAACAAAACTATTCTTCCAACAAAGGTAGGCATATGCGTTAACTCCTTTCCGTTCCTTATCTTTGACGGCAAAACATTCTTCTCGACTTTAAATATAGAATAGCAAACAGGATTAAAAGGTCAAAAGAAAAAAGAAAAAAAACCAAAGGGACATAATCCTACCGGTAAGATCCTTTGTTCACTACGAGAACCCCGTCATCAATCAATGATCTTATAATTCCGTACAGGGTTTTCCAGAGCCGTCCTATTTAACCTTCTCATCCGGATATCGTCGTCTGGGGCTTTGACCCTTTTTTAAAAAAGCCCCTAAACAATTAGGGGCGTGACTTTGTTTAATGAAGTTTGTTCACTACTCTTTATGTTCATGGTGCTCAAGCGATTTGGAAGCGACATTGTAAAGATTTTCTACGTAGTGCATAAAATCAACGTACGCTTCCACATATTCACGGCCAGCTTCTACACTGTCATCTTTATGCTTAATCGTGCCCATGACACGATTGAATCTTTCCTGTACTCCGGCAGTTATCTCTTTATTTAATGCATCAATGGAGCCTGCTTCAATCACGCCATCAGCGGCCTTTACGATAGGATCAACCCCACCAGCAGGTTTAAGCCCATCAAACGATGCCCCTTCTCCTGCACGATGTATCCGCACTAATTCTTAAAAAAATCTCATTTCGGCAGCCTCTTTATTATTTGGGTTCTGAACTATTTTGGGATATCAACTCCGCGAGATCCCCCGAAATCCGAATCCTTCGACTTTGCTCAGGATGGTGAGCGAAGTCGAACCACTTTTGTTATGAAGTGATTCTGGGGCTGACGAATGCGAAATCTAAAGAGCGGTGGGTTATCTTATAAGCTATCACCAAAAAATACGATTCCGCTTCCAGGTGTCGCAGCAAGTGAAATTGGGAAGATTGATACTATTTAGGGGTATGAAGAATACAGTTAAGGTCCAACTATTTCGGCCTTAAAAACCTTGGTTCCTATGCGTCCTATTGAACCGGTTGTATTCACGTAAAAATACGTGCCCGGTTGACTCGTGGTTAATTCTTCCATGGGCAAGGAGGACAATCCGGCACACGTCCCCTCCATAATCGATGAATCAGTCCGAAGCTTGGACATGCCAGTAATTGAGTCATAAAAACCAATAACATCACGATTGTTGGTCTTCATTGCACCAAGAAAGATATTCCCAGGATATGAGATCTGCGTATTCACATATCGTATTTGCGGCGGCCCAATTCTCCCATCTGCAGTCGATAGGGTATGGATGGCCAGAGGGTTCGTACCAACAATTAATTCATAAAGGTTAGGACCTATTTCCCGCGCATAACGGGCAGGGACATTATTATAAGTATGAAATCCTTTGTCATCATTGAAGTACGTATGTAGTGCCCCTTTAAAAAAAAGGCCGCTTTTACCCTTACCAATGAATTGGATATTAGATTCAGGGAATGTGGCAACTTGTTGCCATTGACAATCCATTAAATCGCACTTGAAGAGATTGCCCTCGGCATGGGCTAACGCATAAATGTCATGACCGACAAGAAATCTTTCAACGCTTTCAGGAACGGCTGTTGGCGGGATAGCCAGATTGGGGCCGCGTCTGATTTGTCCGGTTAGCGCATTGATCTCTTCCCCGTACCATGTCCGGTTATCCCAAGTACGTCTCAAGAGATAAAGCATGACTCCTTCTTCCTCCGGATTAAGAATGGGTGGAGTTGTTCCATCATCTGCACTGCTCATAATTGGCTCAACTGTTCTTACCTGTGCATACTCTAAAATATCCGTCGAATTAAGCAGTTGAGAAAAAATATTTTTATCATCGCTATTCCCGTAAATATCATCCGGGCCGGTTGAATATACTTTGATGGTCCTAACTCCATATAGCGTTTGGCTTGTGGTCAATAAAAAATATTTTTTGTAATTATCAAAAATAAGATTATAAGGCCCTGGTAAAAATCCCATAGAACTCTGCTCCGAGCAGCTTAATCGCGGACTCGGGACAACCGAGACATCGTTAACTGATATCGGGGTTCGAATCCCGGTATTTGGGTCAACTAATGCCCAGTCCATCGTATAGAGACCGGTAGTATTGGGAGCAACCACATTGAGTGTTACCGTTGTCTCCTCGTTCGGCGCCAGGGCCGGAACATAAACATAATTATTTAGTCCAAATCCCCAATAGTTTTCCGTATTGTTGACGGCTCTGGAATCAGGGTTAATATCGCCGGGAGGAAGATCAAGTCGTAATCGAATCAGCTGAGTTGAAGCTGGCGAGACATTTTTTATAACGATTTGAAGCTCTCTGCGCTCTGCGGTCTGCATGGTCCCAGGAATGTTATTGCGGGTTTCTTTATGACTGATAAGTAGATACCCTCCGTCAGGACGTTTTAGTGGTATATTATGAATTGCCAATGCTTGGTTTATATACTGTGCATGCCGGCTGAAGGTTAACCCACCCATCGAATACGATCCGTACTTCAGCACATCAGCCTGCCAATAGGCGGTAAACACATCTTCAACGGTTGGATGATTTACATTTAGATAGCCCATCGATAAATAAACTATATTTTTAATGACGGTTAATCCAATACGAGGATGCTCGCGCATGCTCCACATCGCAGTCAACGGAGCTAATGTCCAATTCCCTAAAGATGCCGATACGCTTCCCGGATTGGGGTTATAGGCGGTGGGCACAGCAATATCTGGCGGATCAATCCAGGGAGGCCATTGTAGGCCTGTCAACCTGGGCTGATCATACTGTAAATAAAAATTTGAATTGGCGATATATTCCCGTACCCCTGCAGCTTCATCTACCCGATTGTGTTCGAATATACTGCGATAAGGTCCCCGAAGTAGATATCTTTCAGCAATGTAATGCCCCAGTTCGTGGCGAGGAATATAGACGTCCCTATAGACATTGGGTTGAAAGATTGGGCCTTGCCCAGGACCACCCGGGGTTTGCAGAAATATTCCCCATCCACCATCAAGCCCGGTACGGAACCGATTACTTGTAACCTGATCATCAAAGGGATAAACGATAATGGGTTCGGAAACCAGCCGATTCAAATCAAAACCGAAATGGTCATGGTAATATTTCAAAGCATCGGAGATGTAGTAATATAACGAAACCATATCAAAGCGGACCCCTTCCGCCTGGACATTGTTATAATCCCACGGAACCGGGTTGTAGATAAAGGAGTTGCTGGCTGAACACACCGGGAAATTATACCGGGAGGAGGTATTGAGCATGATTTTAATGTAGGGACTGGTTAAGCAGCCCGAGCCATCGAGATCATACAGATTTTCCATGGAGGGTTCGGGGGTCAACACACGGTCGATCTTATAAACATATCCTTGACCAGTCACCAACTGCTGAGCGTAACTCTCTTGTTGAGAAACAAGGATAAAGGATAAAAAAAGGAATACAATCACTGATAATCGGATTTTTCATTGGAGCATAGTTTTTTCCTTGTTAAGTTAAAAATGCAATGTTGAACACGTAAAATTCTTATGATAAAAGTATATACGACATTAATCGAATATGCCAATTTGAGGTCGGTCGTAACTTCGGCCTCTGGGATCACGCAACGCAGAGGAACTATAAATTCAAAAGGGACGCCTTTTGAGCGTCCCTTTTGAATTTAAACTCCGCGAATCCCCCCGGAATCCGAACTTTTGTTATGAAGTAATTCTGGGACTCACAAATGCGAAATCAAAGGAGCGGTGGGTTATTTTAAATTAAAAGTAGATACTGCAACCCCAGTTCCCATAGTTAGAGCCGCAACTGTATAAGTTAAATCGCTAGTACTGGCCGAATAAGATACTTGGTGAGGTATATGCGGTTCAGGAGCTTTATAAGGATGCAGAGGTCATTCCACCACGACACTAAAAACCAAAGCACCATTAATTAAAATATGACCAGGAACAGTATTTATTTCTTTTAAGAAATGCATTTTACAACTCCTTTACGCATGCGCCATTTTTTGTTCGGCAATGGCCAGGTCGTACCCAGCCTGAAGGTTCATCCAGAAT
>MHGP01000080.1:5152-18641 GCA_001805615.1 Omnitrophica WOR_2 bacterium RIFCSPHIGHO2_02_FULL_48_11 | reverse complement strand
GTAGTCCGGCGCCAAGATGACAAACATCACGCATCTGGGATATGCCCCGCCCGACTACAAATACAGCCGCAAGATCATTCTGAAAATCATGACGCAGCTTTTTACCCTGCCGTGGATGCCGAACTTTATGGTACGCTGGGGCAGCAGTATTATTTATCCGTATCTGGCGTAAGTTTTCTATAAACTCTGTGCTGTTAAAAAGGATGCGATGCAAATCTTCGTTGAGTTTTTAGGCTGGGCAGGAACGCTTTTGATTCTCTGGGCCTACTATTTAGTTTCATATAAAAAAATCGATCCGGACAGCGTCAACTATCAGCTGATGAACTTGATCGGTTCCGTGGGGATCGGGGTCAATGTTTTTTGGAAGCAGTCTTGGCCAGCGGTGACGCTCGAGGTGGTCTGGGGTTTGATCGCATTTTGGGCCTTGGTGAGGACATTGAAACAACAGTAACAGTCCGAAGAATCCAGCAGTACCGTTTTATTCTCTTCTCGATTTTAAAATTCAGCGAACTTTTTTTATTATCAGGCAAGAGCCATACTCCGCAACTGGCTGATAATGAAATAAAATTTCCTTCCGTATGTCAAAATGCAATAACTCATGATTAAAAGAATCAAAGTCCAGTACTATCCAGTCGGGAAGATGCGACAAAAGACGTTCTCTGGTGTAGCCCCTGTGTCGACCGGCTGGAGGGAATGCGTCTGAAATAAAAAGCGGCACCCCCCGGTAGCTGTCCCGCTGTGTCATGGCATAGAGGGCGTGCATGTCGTTCATGACAAAAAGCGTGTCGCTTTTGGGGATCCGGGTGTTGATAAAGTTGGCTATTCTGTCATGGGCGGTGCCTTGTCTGCGCTGGCTATTCCATCCTTGCAGCGGCGGAGTTTGTATTACATAATTTGTTTTTACATCTTCAAAACGGTGGGTCCACATCCTTAAATTCAGTCCGGCTTGGAAACCTAAACGGATAAAAAAGACGGAAAGCACGATCAGTGAAGTTATGTTGAAATAATAAAAAATTTTTTCCCAGCGAACGGTTAATTCGTTCTTGATGGCGTAAAGAATAAGGAAGGCCAGCGCCAGTTGTGGCCCCCAGAGGAGAAAATTGACGTCACGGATCATGTTGCCCGTCAGGGCCGCAAAAATGCCGTTGATGGTCATCCCGATGAAAAGGATAAGCAGGTCCCGGCATATCTTAAGGTGCCTTAATGCGAGGGGAAGAACGAGGGCAAGGGGGATCCAATAAAAATTTACTCCCCAGTCAGCGGGGTTGAGCGTTGCTTGGATGCGGCTGGTCAGCCAAACAGAGTGTTCAAAGAAATTTTTGTCGAATCCGACGATCCCGTGCATGATCCCCAGGCCTAACAAGCCCCCCAGACAATAGCCTCCCAGCGCCTGCCACCGATTGGGATGAACGATCCAAAAAACAAAAAACATCAGAACGTAAATAGTCCCGATGTTGCTTTTTGTAAAAAAAGAAAGGACCGCCATCAGGCCACAGAACATCGCTGCGTAAAGGCAGTCCCGCGGCTGTTTAAAAGGCCGAGCGATGATTAGGAGGGTCAGAGCCAGGATCCCCCAGAGATGAGCCGAGTGGTCATACCAGGGATGAGAACTGGGCCAATAAAATGATACTAATGTTAATACGCTTACCAAGGCCGTAAAGATCAGCGGGACTCTTTTCCATAACATCACAAAGATACCGGCGATGACAATGGAGCTGACCACCATAATATGGGCAAGAAAGGCGGTTTTGCCGACACCAAAGATATGAAAAAAGAAGGCCAGCATATAAAAATGCAGGGGGCAGGGATAAAAAAGAAAATCGCGGTAGGGCTTCTGGCCGATATAAATACGCCATCCACCATCGAGGAAATCCCCCATGTCGTAGAAATTAAAATAGCGAAAGGCATTAAAAGAGAGCAGGTAGGCGTTAACGGCGAGAATGATAAAAAGAAGAATGAAGGGAAAGAAATGTTTTATTTTTTTCATAATGAGGACGACATATTTTGATATATACTACAAAGAAATAAACGAAATGGCAATTATTTTATCGCTATAACTTTTTTATTTTTCCTGGAGAAATATGCCGATACGTTATTCCGTTGTGATCCCGGCGCATAATGAGGCGCAAAACCTTCCTTCTTTGCTCGAGAAGATCCAACAGGTTTTAGAAAAAACAGGAAGAGAATTCGAAATTATTGTCGTGAATGACAACAGCACGGATAATACTAAAGAAGTCCTAGAACAGCTCAGCCGGTCGGTCAGGAATTTAAAAATCATTTGTCGGAATGAGCATCCGGGCGTGGGGCATACGATCCGTGAGGGTCTTAAAAAAGCGCAGGGAGAAATTATTATTACGATGGATGGGGATTTGTCTCACGACCCGAAAAAAATCCCGCGTCTTTTAGAAAGATTGGACCGTTTTGATATGGTGTGCGGTTCCCGTTATATGCCGGGCGGAGCGGCGGGCATGAGCCTGACCAGAATCTTGCTTAGTGGTATTTCCAATAAGATTATCAAGTGTCTGCTGCGGCTTCCGGTGAGCGATTCCACGTCCGGATTTCGGGTTTTTAAGAGAAAGATCATTGATACGATTGTTTTAAAACGGGGGCACTTCGGGATTTATCTCGAAATTTTGCTGAAGGCGTACATGGAAGGATTTCTTATTACCGAAGAACCGATCACGTATCATAAGCGGCGGTATGGGAAGACAAAATTGATTTATTGGATACAAGTCTGGGATTACCTGCGGGTTATAAGGGAAATTACGAGACTGCGATTAAGAAAATTTTTTTCTAGCTTTTAATATATTTCTGATTGAGATAAAAGGCGAAGTAGCCTATTCCCATCAGCATAAATCCGGCCAAGACCAGGGCCAGCGGCCAGCCGAGGCTTTGGCTAAAATATTCTGAGGTGATCTTGATGATGTAGGCCATCAGGTACAGGGCGCCGAAGACGAGGAAGGATTTGTTTTTTAGATATACGCTCAAGAAAATGATGCCGAATACCAGTCCCGGGAAGATCAATTCCCAAAAAATATTTTGCTGCGGAGACCATCCCCCCAGCGCCAAGGCCGCTCCTAAGAATCCCATAACACCGAATCCATACAGCCAGTCGGATAACACTTTGCTTTCTCGCTCCCGCCAGTAATATCCCAGGAATATATAGGTCAGCGCGGCTATGAGACAGCGGTAGCCGGCCACCCGCCAGGTATCTAATGCGGGGTTTCCATCGATCAAGTAGGTGCTGAAACTGAAAAACAGCCATGTTCCGAAGCTGATACTGAAGATCATGAATACGATCTTCCGCAAGAATATATATGAGGTAAGGTACATCGTAAAGAGGATCGCGGCAATAAAACTTTGTGTCCCGGCGCCCGTGACCGTCCAGCCGGCAATATCGAAGGTGACATTAAGCCCGATGGGGGCGACGAGTCCCGAGATAAAGTAAAAAGATTGTGCGACCGTGTCGAGTTTTTCATAGCGGCTGAAAAGTACGCCGACGTAAAAAGCGGCCAGGGCCGATCCCAGCGTCACTAAGATCTTGGTCAGGTCGTTGAGGGTGTGCCAGTTTTGTCCGATTAAAATGATGATGCCTAAAAAGACAATTGTCCCGCCGATAAAATAAAGGATCGTCGAGAGGCGGGATTGGCGGGTGAGGCTCTTTTGTGCGCCTTTTTCGGTCGCCTCCAGATAAACCTCGATCAACTCTTCCTTGGTGACGAGCCCCTCTTGGGCGAGCCGACTAATATGTTGGAAAACTTCCTTTTTGTCCATAGGCTCCTTCGATGATCCAGCCGATAAAACGGATTTGGTTGTTGTAGTAATTGTCCCGGCCGACGTCGGGGGTCAGGTTAAGCTTGCGGCTGAAATTACCGCGTTTGATATATTTTTGGTAATAGCTGTCAATCCCGGCGAAGAAAAAGATGCTGATCAATCCTCCGTCGCCGGACCCGGACACGACCGAGAAGCCATCCGGCGATTCCGTCTGGCTGTCCAGATATAATGTTTGCGCTTCGCTGGGCGTGATCTCGCGGCTCGTGTTCTTAACGACATCATGCACAAATAATCTTACTTCCGGCCAGCGCGCGGTAGCGTAATTTTCCGGATACCTGATTTCATTTTCAGCCAGATGATGGTCGCGTACGGTGTACCGGGAGGCCGAATAGTAATCCCCACCGCTGGAATAAAGAAAATTGATCTTGGGTTGGACAAAGAATGTGGGCAGGTAGATGCTCAGCGCCACGAAAACGATCATCAAGGCAGGGATCGAAAGGCCAATGATGAGAGGGATGTTCTCTTTGAACTGTTTTCGCACGTTTTGATTATAGTATTTTTATTTTTTGAAAACAATTTATTTTTTTAAAAAGTGCCGGAGGATATATTGTTTTTCATAGTAGGTGAGCAGCTGGTGCACGGGAAAGTAAAATCCATTTTGGTGGTAGTATTGCGTGGATTCTGCGCCTGCGGCGGTCAAGGTGCGCTTAACTTTTTCGCCGGCAAAGCCAGCGGGGACTTTCATTAAGAATACTCCCGGAATGATTTTCGATTTGAGATCAAAATAAGGTTTATAGCCGTAGCGGGCCAGGGCTTTGCTGAAATAATGCCAATTTTCCCGGCGGAGCGCATTCCACCGCGGCATAAGCGGATAACTCGCGCGCAGTGTTTGTAAAAGTAAACTGACTTCGGGTTTTTTAAGCTTCGCGCCGGCAGTCTTAAGTTTTGAGCGGGAAACTAATATCCCGCCAAACGGCACCGGATAATATTTCGGCAAACTGTACAGCGCATAATCACCGAACGTGCCGACGGCTGCGCCGGCCGCGCGCGAACCAAGCGCATACGCGCAATCTTCCAGGATCGGGATGCCGCGCTTCCGGTAAATTTTTATTTTTTCTTCCGGGCAGGGAAAGCCGAATTCGTGAATGACTAATATGAGCCGGGGCTCCTTGCTCGTTACCCGTTGTCGGGCAGATGCCAGCGACCAGCGGCAGACTTTTTCGATGGTTTGGGTGACACAGCTGCTCACATACGGGCCGTCGGTGTTTTTGATGATCAGGACAGTGTCGGTTTTTTTAAATCTCAAATGACGCAAGCACGCTTCCAGGGCATTGCGGCCGCTGGCGTACCAGCGGATATCTGTTGCGCCATCCAGCCAAAAGTCCGGCTTTTCAACGCTGCGGCCGGCCGCCGAGGTTTTCGTTCGTAATAATTTTTCCCAGGCGTTTGGCAAAAAAGGGGAGATTCGGATGTGCGGCTGCATGTGCGGCAGGAGTTTAAAAGCGCCGGGTGTCAAAGTTGCCGGCATATTTTTAGGATGCGCTTTCATTTTTTAACTCGGATGCGGACATCATAGCGTGAATCCGGCAGGATCCGTCCGGGGATATGCTGTTCTAAAATTTCACAAGGATAGTTCTTTTCGCGGCAATAGTCCAGAAAAAAATTCGGCGGAAGTTTGAATTTTGTCAGCCGATGATTGAGCTGCGCCGGCCACCAGCGGGTGACTTTTTTAGGGGCAGACGGTCCGCTGAAGGGGCTCGTTTCTGCCAGGACATCTCCGATGACAATCAGGCCGTCCGGTTTTACGACGCGGACAAATTCGGCAACAGTGTGTTTGACTGTTTTTTCGTCCGGCAGGTAGTGAAAGACGCCGTAGCAAAGCAGGCGGTCGAATTGCCGGTCGTTAAAAGGCAGTTGATCCGCCGCGCAAACAAAAAAATCGTTACGCGGATTATTCTTTTGCGCCGCTTTGATCATTTGGAGAGAGGTGTCCGTGCCGATGATGTTTTTGGCGCGCGCGGCATATTCTTTGATGAACAGGCCGACCCCGCAGCCGACATCCAGGACGGTGTGCTGGGGTTGCGTCATAAGTTTGTTCCAGATGTCACGGTACGTCGCCTGCATGACCTCCAAAGACACGGGAGTGCCGGTCTGACCATCAAGGTAATAGGCCATTTTCATCATTGGGTCTTTGTAATGCTTGGCCGAGCGGTCAAACCATTCTGCCCAGGAGGCGGCGGAGGTGTTGGAATGTGACATGGATTCCCAAGGCTCACGGTTAATAATAATTGAATAAAGTGCGGGCTTATTATATCATCAGACGTATTTATTTTGAAAAATAATCTCAAAAAGGCAGGATAAAACTGTCCAAGCAAAGAAAATCTGTTATAATGACTTCGATTTTACGTTATTGATTGTATGGCAAGGAGGTTGATTTGGTCAGTACGATTAAAAAAATAAAAGGTCTCTACTCCTACGAAGATTTTACCGGCACTATCCAGGATTTTTCTTCCCAGTACGCTCAGGACATCACTCCCCAGACGTATTTTGGTTTTCCGCTGCAGCCTATCCTCGATATAGAAAACTCGCTTTTGTCCGAAAAGGTCAAGTCGGTCGCGTATTTTTCGATGGAATACGGACTGGCGCCGAGCATTTATAATTCGCTCGCGCTCAGCCGGCCCATGAGCGAAGAAAATCAATATTTCACGCATCAGGTGTTCTCCAATTACTGGCTTTGTGATTATTTATTCAAAGTGAAGATCGATAAGATGCTGGATATCCCGATTTACGGCGGCGGACTGGGTGTCTTGGCCGGAGATACGCTGAAAAGCACGTCGGATCTCGGCATCTCGCTGGTCGGCCTCGGCATTTTGTGGAACAAAGGGTATTTTAAACAGAATTTTTGGTACAAGCACGGCCAGGTCCCGCAGCAGATGACATGGGACCCTTACGATTATCCGGGCCTTATTCCTTTAAAGAACATCGTGACCATCGAGACCAAGGAAGGGCCGCTCTATTTGCGGCTGTGGAAATATTATGTTTATAGTTATGATAAAAAGAATGCCTGTCCGTTGATCCTTTTGGATTCGAACCTCGAGCAGAACCGGGAACATTTCCGCACCTTGACCGATCAGCTTTACCGCAGCGATGATGTCTGGTGGAAAATTTTTCAGCGCTCGATCCTGGGGATCGGCGGCATGAAGGCGCTGGAGAATTTGGGATATAACATCCATTGTTTCCATCTGAATGAAGGGCATGCCGCGTTTGCGCTCTTGGAGAAATATATTTCCCTCGAGGATAAAGGGCAGATGGAAGCGGTCAAAAATCAGTTTGTTTTTACCTGCCATACGCCAGTGGCGGCCGGGCATGACCGTTTCAAGATCCATGATGCGGCCAAGATTTTAGCGCCGGAATACATTCAAGCCGCGGAATTGTTCGGAAAAGAAAAATCCTCGGCGGATGAGATCAATCTTACGCATATGGCGCTCAATAATTGCTCCAAGGTCAATGCGGTGGCGCAAAAGCACGGGGAAGTGATGCGGCTGCAGTTCCCGGGGTATGCGCAAAAAATCCAGTCGATCACCAACGGCGTGCATCTGCACACGTGGACTTCGGACAGCTTTCAGCAGCTGTTTGACCGGTATAAAAATGTTTTTGGCGATTGGCGCAAGAATCCGCAGAATTTGGTGAATGTGGAGCAACTCCGGGATGACGCTGTTTTTCGCGGAAATCTTTTTTGGGCGCACCAGGAAAATAAAAAACGTTTGATGGATATCTTGAAAGACTGGCGTTTAAAAGACAATGTGCTGACGATCGGCTGGGCGCGGCGTATTGCCGGATATAAACGGCCGGCGTTGATCTTTCATAATGTGGATCAGATCATAAAATTGGCGTATGATGTCGGGCAATTGCAGATCATCTTGGCCGGGAAAGCGCATCCCAATGACAATATCGGCGGGGCGCATATCGACGAGATATTGGATCACATTGACCGTTTGAACGAACATCGTAAGGTGATCCGTGTTCTGATCTTGGAAAATTATGATACGTATTTTGGAAAATTGCTGACGAATTCCGTTGATGTTTGGCTCAACAATCCTTTGCCGCCGTTTGAGGCCTCGGGGACGAGCGGTATGAAGGCGATCTTGAACGGTGTCGTGCAATTGACCACGCTGGACGGGTGGGTGGTGGAGGCGGCCGAGGATAATATCGGCTGGATCTTCGGTTATCAGCATAAAGAGGGATCCGATATCGGGAATGAAGGCAATTTACGGCTTGACGAAGACGCGCAGGCGTTGTGTCAGACCCTGGAGGATGTGCTCCGGATGTATTATCAAACATTTTCCGAGGGGCAGGTGAATCCGCAGAGTCCGTGGATTGATAAAATGATCAACTGCATTAAGCGTGGGGCGTATTTTAATACGCAGCGGATGGTCAATGAATATAACGAAAAAATGTGGCAGCCGACCGTGGCCCAGAAAACCATTCGGCTAAAATAGCGATTTAAGACGATGCGACAGTATTTAGACATGGTGCGTTATATCCTCGAGCACGGGGAGAAAAAAGAAGACCGGACCGGAACTGGAACAGTTTCGGTTTTTGGGTATCAGACCAAATATGATCTGCGGGACGGGTTTCCCATTCTTACGACAAAAAAAGTTTTATTTGAGGCCGTGGCCCGCGAACTCCTGTGGTTTTTGAAAGGGTCGACCAACATCAACGACGGCCTTAAAGAACATACTCCGATCTGGAACGCCTGGGCTAAACCGGACGGTGAGCTGGGCCCGATCTACGGTTACCAGTGGCGCAAATGGGAAAAATTTGTTTGGGATGAACGCATGAAAGCTT
Organism: Omnitrophica WOR_2 bacterium RIFCSPHIGHO2_02_FULL_48_11; assembly: GCA_001805615.1. Taxonomy (GTDB): domain Bacteria; phylum Omnitrophota; class Gorgyraeia; order Zapsychrales; family GWA2-47-8; genus 2-02-FULL-48-11. The sequence goes on along the minus strand of MHGP01000080.1, from coordinate 10,019 downwards.
ACCATAAAGAGCACGTTGATCAAATTCAGGCAGCCATTGACCTGATCAAGAAAGACCCGAGTTCCCGACGGATCATTGTCAACGCCTGGAATGTCGGGGATTTGGAGCGGATGGTTCTGCCGCCGTGCCATGCCTTTTTCCAATTTTATGTGGCGCAGGGCCGTTTGGATTGCCAGCTGTATCAGCGTTCGGCGGATGTGGCCTTGGGCGTTCCGTTCAATATTGCCAGCTATGCGTTATTGATGACGATGATGGCGCAGGAATGCAATTTGACTCCGGGGATATTTGTGCATACGCTGGGTGATGCGCACATTTATTTGAATCATGTGGAAGGCCTGCAATTGCAGCTGCAGCGAGAGTGCAAGCCGCTCCCGCAGCTGAAAGTCGCCAGAAAAAATATTTTTAATATCACGTTTGAAGATATCCGTCTCCTGAATTATCAACATCATGATTTTATAAAATTTCCGATCGCGGTGTAAATCAGTTCTTAGCTTGTAGCTCTTGGCTCTTATCAATCAAGCTATCAGCTTAGAGCTATCAGCTTAGAGCTAAAATGATCCCTTTCAATCTTATCGTTGCCCTCGACTCCCATAAAGGTATTGGCAAAAACGGCCAACTGCCTTGGCACCTGCCGGCAGACTTGAAACATTTTAAAGATCTCACGTGTCAAGTCCAGGATCCGGCTAAAAAAAATTTTGTTATTATGGGACGTAAAACCTGGGGCTCCATCCCCGAAAAATTCCGGCCCTTGCCTAAAAGGATCAATTGCGTTTTGACACGGAATAAAAGTTTGCTTTTTCCTGCCGGGGTAGTGAGGGCGGAAAACTTTGCAGAAGCTTTAAAATTGACACAGGACAGTAAGCTTAAAAATCATATTGAATCCATTTTTGTCATAGGCGGAGCAGAGGTTTTTAAAATGGCCATCCAGTCCCCGGATTGTCAGAAACTCTATTTAACGCATCTTTTGCCAGCCTTTGATTGTGATGTCTTTTTCCCGCCTTTTTTGCAGGATTTTCAACTTACCGTAAAATCTCCTCCGCATACGGAAAACAAAGTCAGCTACTATTTTGCCGAGTATGTCCGGCGTTCGGCGTAATTTATAAAGATGCCATAACTTGCTGCAAAATCATACCTTGTGATTACCGGACAATTGAGGGCAGATCTAGCGGTGTATGTCCATTTTTTGGACATTGTTTTATGTCATTTTACAGCATATACTTAGAGTAGAAGTCAGCCAGGGCTTTGTGGGGGAGGGGTTTAGAAATTTTCATATAAAACCAGAACCCGTGATATAATAAAAGCCATGTACTTGCCCTCTCTCACAGTAATGAACGATAACAAGTACTATCCCAATTTCATTTCTATGCTAAATGAGAACAGAAAGGAACATTGGGATGATTGACGCCGCGATCCAAAAAAAACAAGTGCTCCTGGTTGACGATGACAATAATGTATCGCAGATGCTCAAACTGCTGCTGGAGACCCGGGGCTATGAAGTAGAAATAGCTCATTCCGGTCAAGATGCCTTCCGCAAAATAAATTCCGGTGTTGACATTATTTTATTAGATCTTATCCTGCCCGATCTTGACGGCTTTGAAGTTTGCCGGCGATTTAAGCAAAACCGGGAAAGCCGCCACATCCCCATCATTATTTTAAGCGCAAAATATCTGTTTGAAGATAAAGTCGAAGGTTTATACCTGGGGGCCGACGATTATCTTACCAAGCCTTTTGAACATGAGGAGCTGGTGGCCCGCATGGAAGCGGTCATGCGCCGCGGGGGGTTCCCGGAGCTCGACCCGCAGCATGTCAAAGAGGAAGACGTTGTTCTGGAATTAAGAAAAATTTTGGATCAAGAGCTGATCATTCCATTTTTCCAGCCGATTTATTTCCTGCGTCCCTTAAAGTTGTTCGGTCTAGAGGTCCTGACGCGTCCGGTCATCAACAGTGCTTTGTCCAATCCGGAATTGTTGTTTCGCGCTGCATTAAAATACGGCGTGTACAATGAGTTGGAAATTCTCTGCTGGAGGAAAGCGGTTAAACATGTCGCGCAGCATATCACGGACCGCAAATTATTCCTCAACTGCAATCCTTATTTGGTGGAGGGGCCGCGCTTTTTTATGATCAAATCCATTTTTGAAGAACATCACGTGTCGCCGAGTAATGTGGTTTTGGAGATCACGGAGCGGTCGCGGATCACCAACTATAAACTTTTTTATGAGCATTTAAAAAAATACCGGGAATGCGGTTTCCGCTTTGCGGTGGATGATGTCGGCGGCGGGTTCGCCAGCTTGGAATCCATTGTGGAGACAAAACCGGAAGTCGTTAAGATCGACCGCCACATTGTCTGCGATCTTGATACGGATCCTTTTAAAAGGAGCATCATTAAATTCATTGTCTCTTTCTGCAAAGAGAATAATATTATTTCGATTGCGGAAGGGATCGAAACACGGCGTGAACTGGATATCCTCAACGAGCTGGGGGTGGATGCCGGGCAAGGATACTTCCTTTATCGGCCGACCTCGGAGCTCAATATGCAGGCGATGTCGCAGATTTTTCTCAAATAATTTCCCTTTTTCTCGATTTTCTGCAGTGGATTTTTCCATAAAATCTTCGAATTCTCTTGAGACAACCATAGCACTATGTTAAGATTTTATCATTATGCATCTATGGCAGTGCCGGGTCATTCTCGTGGCAGGATTTTTTTTAAGTATTACGGGCTGTTCCTGGTCGCGGCATCCGACAGAAGTTTTGTCTGCGGAGTCTGTTCCGATCGTGGACGATGGCAAGGTCATTGATCTATCGCGTCTGCGGCCAGGAAGAAGTGTCGTGATTTTGCCTTTTAACGCAGGAACCCAGGTTGAGGCCAGCGACGAATTGGACAAAATTGCCTTGATGCTGGTCAAGGGAGCGGCAGAAACATTCCAAGAAAATCCGGCAGCCTTAAAAGTTTTGTTCCCGGGAGAAAAAAGCCAGGCTGATCTGTTTTTGCAGGGACATGTCACCAGGTTGACCAAGAAATCAGCCGGGGCGAAACGATGGTTGGGGCGGGCGTCGGCCCCGTCTTTGACCGTGGAAGGCGACCTCGTCGAGCGAAAAACAGGGAAGGTTGTTCTCCATTTTGTTCATGGGAAGAAGGCGCAAGACAAAGGCGAGGACCATCGTGCGCTAGGCTGGGAGATCGGGAAAGACATTGCCCGTTTTATTATTTCAGAAATAAATGAGGGGCGGGAAGCTTCGACCCTTCTTAATCCGTAAAAGTTTCGGGATCAACGTTGTGATTATTTTAACAGGAGCCGCTGGTTTTATCGGGAGTTGTATTCTGGCACGCTTGAATGCGCTCGGCCGAGGCGATATTTATCTTGTTGATGAGATGAATCATGACTCCAAGAAGCGCAATATCGAGAATAAGAAATTTAAGAAGTTCATTGATAAAAAAGAATTCTTAAAACTGGTTAAAAGTCGGCAGGTCGACGGATCGGTGGAAGCGGTGATCCACATGGGCGCGTGCAGTTCCACCCTGCTGCGGGACGCCCAATATTACGAAGAAAACAATTATGAATACACCAAGGTCTTGGCCGAATGGGCCTTGGAGCATCGAATCCGGTTTATTTATGCCAGCTCTGCGGCCACCTATGGCGACGGAAGCTGCGGTTACAAGGACGATGAGGCCACGCTCCGGCGCTGTAAGCCGCTCAATTTTTACGGTCAATCAAAGCAGAAATTTGACGAGTGGGTTTTGGAACATTCCGTCATCAACCAGCTGGCGGGTTTAAAGTTTTTTAATGTTTTTGGCCCCAACGAATACCATAAGGGAGATATGCGCAGCGTGATCGCCAAGGCGTATGACCGGGTGGCCAAGGAAGGTAGGATCTCGCTTTTTAAATCGTATAAGGAAGAATACAAAGACGGCGAGCAAAAAAGAGATTTTATTTATGTCAAGGATGCGGTGGACGTGGTGCTGTTCTTTTTGGAAAACCCTAAGATCAACGGAATTTTCAATCTCGGTAGCGGGAAGGCGCGCACCTGGAACGATTTGGCCAAGGCGCTTTTTGCCGCGGTGGGCAAGCCCTTGCATATCGATTATATCGACATGCCGGCACACCTGCGTCAGCAGTATCAGTATTTCACGGAAGCGGACATGACAAAGTTATTCCAGTGCGGTTATAAAAAAATTTTTACACCCCTGGAAGAAGCGGTTTACGATTATGTGCAATACCTCAAACATCACGCGTATCTTTAAACCAAGTTAGGCCCTATGGCTATTTATATCTTAACGCTGGTTATTGTCATTCTCTTTGTCGTCGGGATATCGCTCATCTACCGGGGGATGGTGAAGGCCTCGCGCCTCAGTCCCGAAGATTTTGAAAAAGCCAAGAATGACCTGGCCTCGGCGCACGTCCGCGAAAATCAATTGAAAAAAGAATTGGAATCGACCCAAAAGGAAGTCGGCGAAACCAAGGCCGTTCTTCAGCAGGCCCAAGAATCCCACCAGGAGCTGACCGCCAAATCGCAGCAGGAAATTGCCGAGCTTAAGGCCGGTCAGGAACAATATCAAAATCATATCGCCCAGCTTGAGGAGGAATTGGCTGCGCTGTATGCCAAGGCCGACAGTCAGGCGCAAAGCGCTTTGGGCATTATCGATGGATTGCGCAAGGAAATGGAACAGCTCAGGGTGCGGGTCGCGCAAGCCCAGAGCACACCGGAGGCGGCTGCGTCAGCGGAAAGTTTAAAAACAGAAAACCAGAATTTAAAAACAGAATTGGAAGCGCTGCAGGCCAAGATCCAGCAGCTGCAAGATGATCTGGCGAAAAATAAAAAGGAAAGCGAAATTCAGCTCACGGAGGCCAATGTTTCGATCGAGCGCTTG
>MHGP01000080.1:818-5128 GCA_001805615.1 Omnitrophica WOR_2 bacterium RIFCSPHIGHO2_02_FULL_48_11 | reverse complement strand
GCCGCCGGGCCGGGTCCGGAAAAGATCCAGGATTTGGAGAGCCAGTTGACGCAGGTGCGCCAAGAGAGCGAAGCAAAATTGCAGCAGCTCAATGCCTCGCTGGAGGCGTTAAAAGCCGAGAACCAAAATTTGCAGAATCAAATGAAACAAGGGGCGCACTCCGGCAAGGAGCTGGAAGACATTCAAAAATCAAAACAGCAGGCCGAAACACAGCTGCAGGAAAGTTTGGTGCGCATCAAATCGCTGGAACTGGAGATCGTGCAGTTGCAGAGCCAGCAAGTCAAGATTTCACAGGATCAAGCTCAGCAAAGTGAGCTCCATAAATTAAAAGAAATGAATACTTTTCTCGCTCAGAAGGAACGTCTCTTGCAGACAGAATTGAAGAAGAACCGGGTCCGCGTCGTCGGGCTGGAGAAGATTTGCGAGGATTTCAAGGTCCAATTAGATAACATGACAGTTAAATCAAGAGCTGGTTAACTCCGCATGTCCCATCCATTAGTGAAAAGCCTTCGTCTAGGGCATAATTCCCTCCTCCATACCATTGAACAGTTGCAACAAGTGGCGCGTTCCTACAATCAAGCCAAGCCCATTCTGCGGGGCTTGCATGAACAATTGTTGAATTATTTTGCGCGCCAAGATCAAAAAATACTGGACCAGCTGTACAGTTTTTATATCGATGACCGGTCGTCTTATAAGCTGGTGGAATTTCTCGAGCACGACCTTAAGGATATCAAAATCAAGCTTTTGATTTTTTATGATAAGCACACAGGCGAGGTGGCGGATATGAACGCGCGTTCCTTTCCTTTGGATTTCCAAAAATTTTTACAGGAGATTATCAATCGTATGAATGTCGAAGAGGAATATTTGTTCCCGCTTCTCGAGAAGCTCCCCAAAGAAAATTAAAAAGACGCCTGCGATGAAAATTGCATTCCGTTAGGCTTTTGTTATAATACTCAGACTATAAGACGGGTAATTGCGATCATAGGAGAACATGAGGATGTGCGGAATGGTTTGCTATATTTTATCATTAAGTTTCATTTTGCTTTTAAGCGGCTGTGCCCGCTTCGCGGATAATGCCCTGGAACCGGCGCGGGTGGTGTGGGGATCTTCCACGCGGACGTTGGATAAGGCGCGCGTGACCGCGCTCAGCAAAACGTATTATTGCAGCTTTGAAGATTGCTACAATGCGACGCTCCTCTTGGGCCGGGAATGGGATGCTGCCATCGAAGCGAAGCGTAAAAAGGTTGAAGAAGAGAACCGGGACCAAGGGACGCTCTTGACCGGCGAGCAGAAGCCGGACTTAGACACCCTGCGGCCCGAATCTGAAACAATCATCGTCAGCCCTGAGGAAGAAGCGGCGGAAGCGCTTTATAAAACACGGAAATTTACCATTTTTATCAAGAATGCCCAGAAAAAACATCTCGTTATCTTCAACCTTCCCGGCAGTGTGGATACCACCGAGGTGGGTGTATTTTTTGTGCCGCTCGAGAACGGCAGAGTCAAAATTGATATCTCGTCTTTGAGCACCAACGCCAAACGGACCGCCGCAGAAATCATTTTCCCCGAATTAAGCCAGCATTTCAAAGAGGCCATCAGATGATCGAACATGAATTGCTTTTTTTGGGCTTGTTGATGGAAGGCCCGAAGCACGGCTACGAAATCAAGCGCCAGATCGAAGAAGAGCTTTTCCCCTTTATCGGGTTAAAAATTAAATCCATCTATTATCCCCTTAGAAAAATGGAACAGCTGGGCCTCATCAATAAAGATATCGGCCGGGAAGGCAAGTGGCCGGAGAAGTATGTCTACAGCATCACGCCGAAGGGGCAGAAAATTTTTGACCACCTGATCACCGAAAGTTTTTTGTCCATTGAGCGCCCGTATTTCAATATTGACCTCTCTTTATATTTTTTAGATTATGTTGACAAGGGGATTGCCAGGCGGCACTTGCGGGCCCGGGTGATTTTCCTCAAAAGGATCAAACGGGATCTGGAAAACCTCAAAAAAGGTATGAAAGCCCCCAAAAGACACCTCGCTATTATCCTCGAACACGATGTTGACCTCGTCGAAGCGGAAATCGTATCGATCACCACTCTCATTGACACCCTCAATTAGGCTTTCCCCGCTCAGCTTCCCTAATATAACAGTAATAAACATATTTCTTGACTTTCAAAGGTCATATATTACAATTATTACAATCTAACTAGTAAAATTTTACTAGTTTACGATTTACACACTAAAGCACAGCGATTCCTAAGGGATACAAGAAATGGACATCAAAAAAATTATAGAAAAAACAGCGGCGCAGTATTCTGCTAAGCCGGCGTTTATTTTCTCTGCCATCCGCCAAGATTCGTGGCGGAGCGGATCCCTGCCCGTCCGGCAGGCGGGCGCTCCTGGCGGAAAGGAAGAGACAATTTCTTTTGCGGATTTAAAGCGCAATGTTTTTAAATTGGCCAATGCCTTGAAGAGTTGTGGTGTCGGCAAAGGGGACAAGGTCGGGATCTATCTACCGAACGGGCCGGAATACGCGTATTCGTATCTGGCCTGTTTTTGTTTAGGCGCGGTGGCGGTGCCGCTGGATTATATGTTGAAGACGGACGAATTGCTCTCCTGTCTTAGTCATTCCGAAACAAAGCTGCTGCTTGTCAAAATTAAACCGGATGTTTCCTTAGAGGATATTCGACGCGGGGTCGGTTCCCTCAAACAAATCGTTTGTTTGGGCGAGGCCCCGGATGCGACGCTTTCCTATGAAGAGGTCGTGGCCAAGGCCGAAGAAAATTTAACAGCGTCGGCGATCCAGGACAGCGACCCAGCGCTTATTATGTATACGTCGGGCACGACCGGGAAGCCTAAGGGGATCCTGCTTACGTACAAGCATCTTGAAGGTTCGCCGGAGGCGATGCAATACTTTGTGGACCTCTCCGACCGCGACATCAAACTCTCCGCCATTCCGCTCAGCCATATTGCCGGTCTTATCTATATTCAGAATTGTATTATCTTTGGGATCACGCTGGTAATCATGGAACGGTTTAACCCGTTCGAATTTTTAAAAAACGTCATGCAGTACCGCGTGACGTGTTTTCATATTGTGCCGGCGATGTATACGGCTATCCTCACGATGAAGGAAATTGAGCGCTTTGACCTGTCTTCGCTGCGCTGGGTGGTGGTTTTTGGGGCACCCAGTTCACCGGAGGTTTTGGAGCGGTTCCATAAGTATTGCCCAAATGCAAAATTGCTTAACGGGTGGGGGATGACCGAAACCTGTCCGCCTAACACAGTTACTCCACTTGATAGCAAAAATATAGCAAGTATTGGTAAATCTGCTCCACATTGTAATATAAAAATAGTGGACGATAAGGGAATGAACATCCAAATCGGCCAAATTGGCGAAATTGTCATAAGCGGCTGGGTTGTGATGAAAGAGTATTATAAAGACCCACAATTAACCGCAGAAACGATCCAAAATGGCTGGCTGCACACGGGTGATTTGGGACGGGTTGATACGGATGGCTTCTACTATATTATGGGCCGCAAAAAAGAGATGATCAAAGTGGGCGGTCAAATTGTTTTTGCCCCGGAAGTGGAAACAGCTTTGCATAAGCATGAGGGGGTTGCGGAGGTGGCGGTGATCGGGGTGGCGGATGACCTGCGCGGGGAAGTGGTTAAGGCATTTGTAGTCTTGAAGGAAGGCACGAAGCTCAGCGCCGAAGATATTCGGTATTTTGCCAAGGATCATTTGGCCAATTTTAAAGTACCGCACGCTATTGAGATCCGGGATAGTTTACCGAAAAATAGGACAGGAAAAATTGATAAGGAACAATTGAAGCTCTCAGCTCTCAGCTCTCAGCCTTCAGCTTAAGGCTTTTGCTGATTGCCGATAGCTGACAGCTGAAAGCCAAACGAAAGGAATTAGATATGTCAAAAATGCTCAAAGAAGTTCATTTAACCGGAAAAGATCTGATGGGAATGGTGCAGTTGCGGCCGGAAGATGTTGGCAAGTACGCTTTAGTGCCGGGCCCGAAGGAACGCGCGGATGCCATTGTTAAAAAATTGGAGAATCCGGTCAAAAATTTTTCTTTCATGGAATACACGATGTACACCGGAACATTTCAAGGGACCAAAGTCACGACGATCAACGGCGGACGTTTTGCCGCTGATACCGGGATCACGACCGAAATTCTTTGTAACGCGCAGGCCAAGGCGATGATCCGTCTGGGGAGCTGCGGCTCTTTAAGTGAAAATATCAAGGTCGGGGATCTGATCGTGGCGAATACGGCCATCTCCGGCGAAGGTGTCACGCCCTACTACGT
>MHGP01000080.1:0-802 GCA_001805615.1 Omnitrophica WOR_2 bacterium RIFCSPHIGHO2_02_FULL_48_11 | reverse complement strand
AAAATTTTAAAATTCAGGCGGATACGGAACTGACGAATAATTTGATCGAGGTGGCGAAGGCCTCCGGCCTCACGGTGCATGTCGGAAAGGTTTGGTCCACCGATGCGATTTTACGCGAAACGCGCGAGGTCATCGGCAAAGCAGTGGATCAGGGTGCGGTCGCGGTGGATATGGTCAGCTCGGCATTTTTGACGATCTGCCAGTTGTATAAAGTCCCGGCAACGGTCATTTTGGCGGTGAGCGATAACGTCATCACCGGAGAAATGGGTTTTATGAACCCGGATTATTACATGGCAGAAGGCTCGATGATCAATATCGCGTTCAATTTGATTAAGAAAATGGAAGGCGCAGCGGTCACGAAATAATTCGTCTAAGGGTTATGGTAACGAGGCCCGTTTCGGTATTGGGTTACGTTTGACGTTACTAATAGACGATACGAGTAGCGTTACCCTGACCGGTCAATTATAAAAATGAAAAATAACCTTAAAATACAAGAATCTCCATTATTTTGGCCGGCGCATATTGATGGCAAAGTGCTCTTAGTCCTCGATGAGACCTTGATCCCGGCGAAGGTCAAATATATCAAGGTCCGCAACACCAAAGAGGCGGTGCAGGTGATCCGCGAGATGAAGACCCGCGCCTTTGGGCAGTTCCTCGTTGTATTGAACACATTTTTGCTGGAACTGGAGAACGGCCGTGCACTTTCGCCGGAAGCATTAGTTCAAAAATTGCAGGCGACCGCGGAGGCGCTCAACAAGAGCCGCCCGACGTTTCCCTTCGCCGAAGTGACGTCCGTCGTGAC
>MHGP01000079.1:19117-19224 GCA_001805615.1 Omnitrophica WOR_2 bacterium RIFCSPHIGHO2_02_FULL_48_11 | reverse complement strand
TATGATTCGATTTTGAGGAGAATCGATTGCGAACAGCTGTTAGTATACTATAGCAAGGAGGTCTTGTCGAGAAAAGGGTGGGTTCTCGGTAACGGCTAAGGCAGTAG
>MHGP01000079.1:2054-19110 GCA_001805615.1 Omnitrophica WOR_2 bacterium RIFCSPHIGHO2_02_FULL_48_11 | reverse complement strand
TTGTTTTTAAGTTAAATTTTATAACCCATTATTTTTCATATGTTAATGAGAAAAAACCTTTTAATCGATTTGAATTCAATCCTGTGTTATTTTGGCGCTTCTATCAATAAAGGAGCGACTTATGAACACGGGCAAAACTATTTTTTCTCAAACGATGGAATTTCTGCCTCTGCACGAATTTCGAAAATGTGTCGCGTGTTACAATGGCGATTACAAAATTCAAAACTTTTCGTGCCTGGATCAATTTTTATGCATGGCCTTCGCGCAATTGACCTATCGCGAAAGTTTACGCGATATCGAGTCCTGCTTGCGATTTATGCAATCAAAACTTTATCACATGGGCATTCGTGGTCGAATATCAAAAAGCACGTTGGCCGATGCCAACGAACATCGCGACTGGCGTATCTATGCCGACTTTGCACAAGTATTAATTCAGCGTGCCAGAGTGTTGTATGCCAACGAACCTTTTGTCACAGAGCTAGACAATGCTGTTTATGCCTTCGATGCCACAACCATCGAGTTGTGTTTATCGCTGTTCCCTTGGGCTCATTTTCAGCAGGGCAAAGGAGCGATTCAGCTGCACACGCTCTTAGACCTTCGCTCCAACATTCCGACATTCATCCACATCTCCGACGGCAACACCCACGAAGTCAACTTCCTCGACAAGCTTATCATCGAGGCTGGTTCATTTTACATCTTGGATCGCGGGTACTTCGATTTTCAGCGGCTCTATGCCTTGCATCAGGCGCGAGCATTCTTTGTCATTCGCGCCAAAACTTTTCTTGGGCTTCGACGCGTCTATTCAAGAGGTGTCGAAAAATCCACTGGCCTTATCTGCGATCAGACCATCGCATTGACCAATCGCCACTCCATTCGAAAATATCCGGAACACATTCGTCGTGTGAAATTCTTCGATCCTCAGCGCCAGAAACGTCTGACATTCTTCACCAACAACTTTACGATCGATGCCATCGCGGTCGCCCAACTTTACAAATCGCGCTGGAAGATCGAACTGTTTTTCAAATGGATCAAACAGCATCTGCGCATCAAAGCATTCTTCGGCACTTCCGCCAACGCCGTCAAAACTCAAATCTGGATCGCGATATCCATTTATGTGCTAGTTGCCATTATCAAGAAAGAACTGAAACTCAATCACAACCTTTACACGATTCTACAAATTTTAAGCGTGACCATATTCGACAAAACACCTGTATTGCAAGCACTTACGGAAACTAACGTGACTAACGGCGATACCCATAACGATAACCAATTAACAATGTTCAACTTATAACCGGACAGTACTGCCATAACCGTTACCCAACTGATAAAAATTCTAAAAGGAGTTGCAGGGCTTTGTCTGCGGCTTGCGTTTTGATGGAAATGCGTGAGCCTTTAAAGAGATATTTTACACATATGATTTTGCGCTTCGTCGCCACCGCGATATAGACAAGTCCCAGCGGTTTGGTCTTTGTGGCGCCGGTCGGGCCGGCGATCCCGGTGATCCCCACACCAAAATCGGTCTTAAGGATCTTGCGGACGTTTTGGGCGAGCTGGGTCGTTACCGGATCACTGACCGCTCCGTATTGGCGCAGAGTCTGGCGGGGGATTTTAAGGAGTTTTTCTTTAGCCTCATAACTGTAAACCACGAGTCCCAGCTTGAGATAACGGGAGCTGCCTGAGATGTTGGTCAAGCGGTGTCCCAGGAGACCGCCGGTGCAGGATTCCGCTAAGGCTATGGTTTTCTTTTGGCGAAATAACCGCCGCGCGACTTTCTCTTCTAGACGCATAGAGGCTATTATAGGGGAGGACAAAAACCTTGACAAGTGATTCTCTACAGAATATATTATAAGACCTAGCTCGAATTTAAACCCCAGAAAACAGAGGAGTTAAGTCAATTTTGGCAGCGAAATCGGGGTTTTTATTATATTAATAAAATTATAAAAAAAGGATAACAATGTTTAATTCCATTCTAGAAATCATTGATGATCTTAAGCAGGGGAAAATGGTTATTGTCATGGATGATGAAGGCCGCGAGAACGAAGGGGACCTTTTGTGCGCTGCCGAATTTATCACTCCCGAAAAAATCAATTTTATGGCCAAAGAAGCCCGCGGTTTGATCTGCATCCCGATGGAAGATCGCAGACTCAATGAGCTCGGCCTGCATCCGATGAAGGATGAGTTGAATCATCATAAGCAGCATCAAAAATGCAATACCGGCTGGGCGATTTCCGTCGATGCTACGGTGGGCGTGACCACTGGGATTTCCGCCTTTGACCGTTCGCAGACCGTCAAGGTCCTGATTGATGCCAATGCCAAACCGGCGGATCTGGTGACACCGGGACATCTTTTTCCTTTGCGCGCGCGTAAAGGAGGCGTTTTAGTTCGGGCCGGCCACACCGAAGCGTCGGTGGATTTGATGCGTATCTCCGGGTTATATCCGGCGGGGGTGATTTGTGAGATCATGAATGAGGACGGGACCATGGCCCGCACGCAGGATCTGATCGAATTTTCCCGCAGGCAGCAGTTAAAAATTTGTACCATCGACAGCCTTATTGAATACCGGCGCAAATATGAAAAATTGATCGAACGTTGTGTGGAAACCGACCTGCCGACGGAATACGGGGATTTTAAATTGTATGGTTATAAATCCCAGGTCGATGATGTGACCCATCTCGCTCTGGTCAAAGGATCGGTGGACGGAACGGTTCCGCAATTGGTGCGCGTTCAGTCAGAATGTCTGACCGGGGATGTCTTCGGTTCCCGACGGTGCGATTGCAATGCCCAGCTGCATGCGGCCATGAAAACGATTAACCAGCACGGCTCCGGGGTCGTTCTTTACATGCGGCAGGAAGGGCGGGGCATAGGTCTGTTAAATAAGTTAAAAGCGTACCGGCTGCAAGACGGCGGCATGGACACCGTGGAAGCTAACGAAGCCCTGGGCTTTTCGGCAGACTTGCGTGATTATGGGATCGGCGCGCAGATCTTGGTCGATCTAGGCGTGAGGCAGATACGGTTGCTTACCAATAATCCGCGTAAAATTGTTGGTCTGGAAGGATATGGTTTAACCGTTGTGGAACGTGTTCCTTTGCAAATCCCAGACAATCCGAATAATAGAAATTATCTCAAGGCCAAGAAAGATAAATTAGGCCATATTCTTTAAAATGGCAAAAATCATGACCGGAAAGATCAGCCAGCAGCGCAAGAGAATCGGTATCGTTGTTTCGCGGTTTAATGATTTTATCACCAAGCGTCTTTTGAAATCCTGTCTTTTAGAGTTAGAGCGGTCCGGCGTTAAAAAAAGTCAGCTCACTGTTCTTTGGGTACCGGGCTCTCTGGAAATTCCCGTGGCGGCACAAAAACTGGCAAAGAAGAAAAATATCGATGCCGTGATCGCCTTGGGAGCCGTCATCCGCGGCGAGACCTTGCATTTTGAGCTGGTGTCGTACGGTGCGGTGCACGGGATCACCAGTGTCTCGATCGCCACCGAGAAACCGGTGATCTTCGGGATCTTATCAACCGACACAGTGAAGCAGGCCTATAAACGTTCAGAACCCAAGGGTGATAACAAAGGCAAGGATGCAGCCCGCGCGGCCCTTGAGATGATCAATGTTTTAAAGAAGATCAAGTAATCAGGTCGAAACTTAAACCATTTCAACCAGTTTTTCTCAGTTATTTGAAAATCAGCGATGCGAAGAAGAACTCAAGCCCGAGATTGTGCTTTAAAAATTTTGTACCAGGCCGACATTACCAAACGTGATGTGGTTCTGGTTTCCGAAGGTTTTTGGAATGCCGAGGAATCTGTCGACAAGGAAGTGAGAGAGTTCAGCCACCGTTTGGTGGTGGGTGTCGGCAAACACATGAATGCCATCGATGAGATGATTTCAAAATACGCCACGAATTGGCAATTGAAGCGTATGGCAATTATTGATCGTAACGTCCTAAGATTGGGCGCCTTTGAACTGCTTTTCGCACCTGATATCCCCCCTAAAGTCACTATCAATGAAGCTGTTGAATTAGCCAAAAAATACGGAGATCTCGAATCCAGTAAGTTCGTCAATGGAATTTTGGACAAGATTCATAAAGTGGAAGTTGTCCCGCAAGGACTCAAGACGTGACGAAATTCGCCGATCTGCATATTCATACCTTTTATTCGGACGGAACATCCTCTCCAGAAGAAATTGTGCAAACGGCGCTGCAAGCGGGTTTGAGCTGCATTGCTATCACCGATCATGATTCCTTGGATGGGATCGCCCCCACGCGGCTGGCCGCGCAAGGGCAGGATCTGGAAATTATTTCCGGGATAGAATTGTCGACGGAAATCAACGGCAAGGATATCCAAATCCTCGGGTATCATTTTGATGAAAAAAATTCGCTCTTGTTGGAGGCCGTCCACCGTGCGCAAGCGGCGCGGGTAGAGCGGGTCAAAACCATGATCGAAAAATTAAAAGGTTTAGGTGTAAAAGATATTGAATTGGAAGAAGTGTGCCGTTTGACGCAATCAAAATCGGTGGGTCGGCCGCATCTGGCGGCGATATTGAAGGAAAAAGGGGCGGTCAAAGACATTTCACAAGCGTTTGATAAATATTTGGGTGAGGGTTGTCCGGCGTATGTTCCTAAAATGAAACAGACGCCGCAAGAAGCTATCGCCCTGATCCGTCAAAGCGGCGGTGTCGCGGTCATGGCCCATCCCATGTCGACGAACAAGGATGAATTGATCCGTAGTTTTGTGGAAGCGGGGCTGCAGGGGATTGAGGTGTATTATCCCAATTGTCCGGACGTGGTCATCCATTATTATGCCAAGTTGGCTCAAAAATATAACGTGCTTGCCACCGGCGGATCGGATTATCACGGGAAAGCAAAACCGAATACGTATATGGGGAAAGCCCGCATTCCCTATGAAGTTGTGGAACAATTGAAGGCGGTTGCTCATCGCTAGCCGCTGGGACAAACGGCAATTTCTTATGCACGATATTCAATATATAAAACGTGCCATGCAGTTGGCATTAAAGGTCCAAGGGGAGACGTCGCCCAACCCGCTTGTCGGCGCACTGCTCGTTAAAAATGGCCGGATCATCGCCCAGGGGTATCATAAACGTTGCGGCAGCGATCATGCGGAAATTGTTGCTTTAAAAAAAGCCGGCGACCGGGCCCGGGGCGCGACACTTTATGTCACGCTGGAACCGTGTTTCCACTTCGGCCGTACGCCGCCCTGTGTGGAAGCCATCTTAGAGAGCGGTATTAAAAAAGTTGTCATCGGGATGCGTGACCCGAACCCTTTGACGAATGGAAAATCCATTGCAAAATTAAGGCGGGCACGGGTGCAAGTCAAGGTTGGTCTTCTCGAGGAAGAGTTAACCAAGATGAATGAAGCTTTTGTGAAGTATGTTACAAAAAGAATGCCTTTTGTGGTTGCCAAATGTGCTCAGACGCTTGATGGGAAAATTGCCACGGCCACGGGGCAATCGAAGTGGATTACCTCTGAGGCGACCCGGAAGTTCGCCCGGCAGCTGCGTAATGATTTTGATGCGATTTTAGTTGGTATTCGTACGGTGTTAAAGGATAATCCTCGGTTAACGGCAGCCGCCAGAACAAAACGGATTAAAAAAATTATTTTAGATTCCTCTTTGCAAATCCCTAAACGAGCGCGTTTATTTCAAGGGACTGACCCGGCGGATTGCTTTATCGCCACAACGGGTCAGGCGGAACTGTCCAAGATCAATTTTTTTAGAAAGAAAGGGATTAATGTTATTGTTTGTCCGCAACGGCAAGGGCACATCCAGCTTAAATGGTTATTTAAGGAGTTGGCAAAAAAGGGAGTAACCAGTATATTGCTTGAGGGAGGAGCCCATACCCTTGGGTGCGCCCTTAAAGAAAAACTTGTTGATAAAATGCATATCTATGTTGCGCCGAAGATTTTTGGGGACCAAAAGGCCTTAAGCGCTGTTACCGGATTACGGATCACGGATCTCGCTCGAGCGATACAGCTGCGAAATTTAGAAATCAGGAAAATTTACGAGGATATTTTTATTCAAGGCTATGTTTACCGGCATCGTTGAAAAACAGGGCAGAGTTCACCGCATTGAATACCGCAAGAACCTTTGCATTTTAGGGCTTAAGGCGGGCCCAATTTTCCAAAAGACAAAAGTCGGTGACAGCATCGCGGTCAATGGCGCGTGCTTAACGGTTGCAAAGATTCATGACAAGGTTTTAACTTTTGATATAATGTTGGAAACTTTGCGTAAGACCACGCTGAGCCAGCTGCGTCCCGGTATGCCGGTCAACTTGGAGCGGGCCTTAAAGGCGGGGGGGCGCTTTGACGGTCATTTTGTCATGGGGCATGTGGACGATCGTGGGATTATAAAAAAACGCATTGCCCTGCCCAATTATGTTGAATTTCAAATTAGTGTTGCGCCAAAGTTGTACCGTTATCTTGTACCCAAGGGATCGGTGTGCGTGGATGGGGTGAGCCTGACAGTCGGAGAAGTGAAGAAAAATTACTTTTCTGTTTATCTGATCCCGCATACGCTCAAAGTGACCACCTTAGGAACAAAAAAAGAAAAAGATGCCGTTAATATCGAAGCGGATATTCTGGCACGGTATATTTTGAAATAATCTTCTATGAAAAAGCGCGTCGTTATAACGGGAGTCGGTGTCCTGGCCGGCAACGGTAAGGGTAAAAAAGAATACTGGCAATCCTTAAGAGAGGGCAAGGTCGGCTATAAGCCGATCACGTTATTCGATGCGTCGGAATTCCGCGTCAACATCGCCGGAGAGGTCAGTGCTTTTGACCCGACCATTTACATGGGCACCAAGGGTTTGCGCTTGCTCGACCGCAGCACAAAACTGCTTGTTTCCTCTGCCAAACTTGCCATTACGGACAGCCAATTTATTATTACCGAAGAGAACACCGATGATGTCGGTGTTTCTGTGGGGACAACTCTGGGGAGCCTCAAAAGTATTGCGGAGTTTGATGAGGTGACGCTGCGCGAAGGCCCGCGCTATGTGAACCCCGGACTTTTTCCCAATACGGTCATCAATTCTCCGGCCAGCCAGGTTTCTATTTGGCACAAAATTAAAGGGTTTAACACGACGATTTCGACGGGGTTTACCTCCAGTCTGGATGCGATGAACTACGCGTATGATTTTTTGCAATACGAACGGGCCAAAGTGATTTATGCCGGGAGCGTGGAAGAGCTGTGTTGGCATACGTTTTTTGGGTTTCATACTTTGCAATTTTTATCCGGTTCGAAAGAAGGGGAAACATTTGTGAACTGCCCGTTCGACCGGCGGCGCAACGGAGTTACCTTCGGCGAGGGGGCCTGCTTGATCTGTTTTGAAGATTATGACCACGCGGTGCAGCGTAACGCGCCGATCCAGGCCGAAGTTTTGGGTTTCGGGACTTGCTTTGATCCGTTCCGCATTCATAAATATAATCCGCGCGCGACGGGATTAAAGCAGGCCATCCGTAATACTTTAGACGACGCGGGGGTGGGGATTGCGGATATTGATTATATCTGCGCCAACGCGAATTCGCACAAAATGGCGGATAAGGTGGAGACAGAAGCGATCAAAGAAATTTTCGGAAGCCGCGCCTATGAAATTCCGGTGAGCGCGGTCAAATCCATGACCGGAGAATGTTACAGTTTGTCGGGGTCGTTCGCGGTGGCGGCGAGCGTGGGGGTCTTTCAGGAAAATTTTATTCCGCCGACGGTGAATTATAAAGAAAAGGACCCGGACTGCGATCTGGATTATGTGCCGAATGAAGCGCGCGACGGCAAGAAGGTGAACCATATTTTAGTCATTACCTTCGGCCCGAATGGCAGTAATACCTGTGTGGTTTTGAAAAGGTTTAAAGGATAATATGGCGCATTTAAAAGGAAAAACAGCTATCGTCACCGGTGGTTCCCGTGGGATCGGGAGGGCGATCGTTTTGCAATTAGCCGCCTTGGGGTGCAACGTGGCTTTCAATTATTCCAAAAGTCAGGCCGAGGCTGATTCGCTCGTCAAAGAGGTCGAAAAATCAGGCGTTCGGGCGAAAGCGGATCGTGTTGATATTAAGGATTTCAACGCCGTGAAGGATTGGGTCGCACAGGTGCGTGAATTTTTGGGCGGTTTGGATATCCTCGTTAACAATGCCGGCATCATTAATGACAAAGCGCTCATGATGATGACGGAAGACGATTGGCGCACGGTGATTGATACAAATTTGAATGGTGTTTTTAATGCCACCCGCGCGTGCATTGTCTCCATGATGAAACAAAAAAACGGGGATATCGTCAATATCTCGTCGGTGAGCGGCATATTTGGTCTGCCGCGTCAGACAAATTATTCCGCCTCCAAGGGCGGCGTCAATGCGTTCACCAAGGCCTTGGCCAAAGAGGTCGCGGCGTACAACATTCAGGTGAATGCGGTCGCCCCGGGATTTATCGAGACGGAAATTCTGGCAGACTTTAGCGAGGAACAAAAGAAGCAAGTCACGGAACTGATTCCTTTGGGACGGATGGGGAATGCCGAAGATGTGGCGCATTGTGTAAAGTTTCTTTTAAGCGATCACGCCGAATATATCACCGGACAAATTATTCAAGTGGATGGGGGACTCGCGATACGTTAGCTTTCAGCTATCAGCCCCCAGTCATCAGCTAAGGATTTTGGCTGAAAGCTGATAACTGAGAGCTTATCAAGGAGATCAAATCATGGAACTCGACATTCAAGAAATCAAAAAGATCATTCCGCACCGGTTTCCTTTTCTGCTCATAGACCGGGTGGTGGA
This sequence comes from Omnitrophica WOR_2 bacterium RIFCSPHIGHO2_02_FULL_48_11, assembly GCA_001805615.1. Lineage (GTDB taxonomy): Bacteria > Omnitrophota > Gorgyraeia > Zapsychrales > GWA2-47-8 > 2-02-FULL-48-11. The sequence continues at coordinate 10,340 of MHGP01000079.1, read as the reverse complement.
CTTGCGGCCCAATGAAAAGTTGGTCGCCATCAAAAATGTTTCGATTAACGAGCAGTTCTTTGTGGGGCATTTTCCGCAGGAAAAAATCATGCCGGGAGTCCTCCTTGTCGAAGCCATGGCGCAGGCCGGATGCGTGTATTTTTATTACAGTCAGAATCTTCAAGGGAAAGACATTACGTATTACCTTGGCAAAGTAGAGGCCAAATTTATTGCTCCGGTTGTGCCGGGAGATCAAATAAGGATCGAAGTCACGACCGTAAAACTTATGCCCAAAGCAGGATTTTTAAAGACCAAAGCCTTTGTTCAGGACAAATTGGTGGCTGAGGCGGATATCGGTTTTGGTGTCAAAATGAATTGATCTGCAGCTGACAATCTTTCCTAATTCTTAGGAATATTTCTTCCAAATATTTGACGAAAATATGACCAAATGATACACTAAACGGTCATTTATTGTTAACTTCACGGGGCGTAGCGCAGTTGGCTAGCGCGCAACGTTCGGGACGTTGAGGTCGTGGGTTCAACCCCCACCGCCCCGATTTCTTTAGAAATGGTTGGGCAGTACTGACTCCAATGAAGTGGTAAGGTAAGTCAGTGTTGAGGTCGTGGGTTCAACCCCCACCGCCCCGACTTATTTTAAACTTTAGATAACGTCTATGCCTCAAGCTCACATCCTTTACTCTGGAATGGTGCAGGGAATCGGTTTTCGCTACACGACCCAGCGGCTGGCCGCCGATCTCAAGCTCAACGGATGGGTGAGGAATGTCAGCGATGGCCGGGTGGAAATCCTGGCAGAAGGCTCTCAAGAAAATATTGAAAAACTGATGCAGCAATTGGCGGATCATTTTGGGAGTTATATTAAAGATAAAGAAGTGGATTATGGAAAGCTCCAAGAGAGTTTAAAGGGTTTTCAAGTCCGAGGGTAAAAGCCGCGCCAGGGTCTCTTCGTATGAAACTTAATCAAGAACAAGCCCGCAAAGAGATTCAAAAATTATCTCAGGAGATTGAAGAGCACAACTACCGTTATTATGTCCTCGCCCAGCCAACGGTTGCGGATAAGGAATACGACAGTCTTTTAGAAAAATTGATTAAGCTCGAGAAAGAATTCCCGGAGCTTAAAGATATTAACTCGCCTAGCCAGCGGGTCGGAACAAAGGTCGAAACGGCTGCGAATACCGTTACGCATAAAGCCAAGATGTATTCGTTGGACAATACCTATTCGATCGATGAATTGCAAGAATGGCGGGAACGGGTGGAAAAAGGTTTAGGGCAGGGCAGTGCCGAGTATGTCGTGGAATTAAAGATCGACGGTGTCAGCGCGGCGCTGACGTACGAACAAGGATATTTTGTTCTGGGGGCGACCCGCGGGGACGGGTTGGTCGGAGAAGATGTGACGCATGCCTTGCGGACGGTCCGGTCCATTCCTTTAAAATTAAAAGGTGACGAAACAAGTTGGCCGCGCCTTTTAGAAGTTCGCGGCGAAATTTATATGAATCATGAGGAATTTGCGGCGTTGAACAAAGAGCGGAAAGCCAACGACGAGATCTTATTTGCGAATCCCCGAAATGCCACGAGCGGTTCGTTGAAACTTTTGGACTCGCGTATCACCGCACAGAGAAAGCTGCACTGCTTCGTCCATTCTTTCGGACGGCTGGAAGGCGGCGAGGGAATAAGAACGCAGTGGGAATTTTTCAATAAGGCCAAGCAATACGGGTTTCCGGTGAATGCGACGAGCCGTCTGTGCAAATCGTTCAAAGAGGTGGTTGATTTTTGCCTGGAATTTCAAGAGAAGCGCGGTACCGTTCCTTATGATATTGACGGTGTGGTTATTAAAGTGAATTTCCTGGCGCAGCAGCAAAAATTAGGAGCAACGTTGAAGAGTCCGCGCTGGGCGGTGGCTTACAAATTTCCCGCGCAACAGGCTACGACGAGAATTTTGGATATCCTTGTGCAGGTGGGGCGTACCGGAGTTTTGACGCCGGTCGCCGAGTTGGATCCCGTGGGCTGTGGCGGGGTCACTATTTCGCGTTCGACGTTGCACAATTTTGATGAAGTCAAACGTTTGGGAGTCAAGGTCGGTGACCGGGTTTTGGTGGAGCGTGCCGGAGATGTGATCCCGAAGATCGTCAAGGTTGTCGAGGTGGCCCGGGGAAAGCCGTTTTCTATCCCGAAAAAATGCCCAGAATGCGGCGGGGGCATTATGAAAGAGAACACGGAGGATGTCGCCTATCGCTGCATCAATCCGTCTTGTCCCAAACAGCTGGAGCGCCGGCTGGTCCATTTTGCCTCGCGGGGCGCGATGGACATTGAAGGATTGGGGGAGGCCGCTGTTGTTCAGCTGTTGGCGAAGCGGTTCGTGAAAGATCTGGCCGACATTTATTTTCTTAAAAGAGAGCATTTTCTCAAGCTGGAATTATTCAAGGATAAAAAGGCGCACAATCTTATCGCGGCCATTGCCGAGAGTAAAAAACAGCCTTTGTCGCGTTTGCTTTTTGCATTGGGTGTCGTGAATATCGGCGAAAAAGCCGCGTCGCTGGTTGCGCAAAGATTTGGAACAATGGAGAATATTCTCAAAGCCAAGCGAGCGGATTTTGAAGCGATCCACGAAGTCGGGTCGGCCATGGCGCAATCGTTGACGGATTTTTTGGGTCAAGCCTCAACCAAAAAACTTTTGCAGAAATTTAAAAAAGCCGGCGTCAATATGCGGGAGCCCAAGCAGCAGCTGATCAGCGATAAGCTGGTCGGTAAGAAATTTATTTTTACGGGGGAGTTGTCCCGTTTGACGCGCAGCCAGGCAGGCAGTTTTGTCAAAAAGTTGGGGGGCGAGGTGGTCTCCAGCGTGAGTAAGAATACGGATTTTGTCGTTGCCGGAGAGAATCCCGGTTCCAAATACGAGAAAGCCAGATCTTTGGGTGTGAAAATCATTGATGAAAAACAATTCGAGGAGATGATCCATGAAAAGTAGGACACGGGCCTTTTACCGGATGGCTTTTTTTTCTTGCATTGGTTTGTTATGTGTGGCGCTGAGTTTAAGCGGATGCGAGCCGCTGCGCAAAAAATTTACCCGCAAGAACAAAAAAGAACGGGCCGAGTCCACCGCCTCGCTGCCGATCTTAGAACCGGAGGATTATCCGGACAAGCCCTATGACCCTTTAAAGGAATACAAATATCACTACAGCATGTGGAATGTCTGGTACAAAGATTATTTGATGACCATGGAAGAGAATGCCAGCGATAAAAGGCAGGTGTATCTTTTAAATCAAATGGCCGCTCAGTTGGATGAGATGGAGCTATTGTTGGCCGCGGATAAGCAGCAAGAGTTTGCGCAGGTAAAGTTAAGTTTGCAGCAAGTGGTGGAAAGTTTTAAAACCCCCGCGCCGTTACGCAGTGCGTATATCACTAAGAGCAAGGTGACGGCTGTGGATAAAAAAATCCGCGATCATTTTCGGCCGGAAGATGTGCAAAATAGTTTGAAATAAAAATTATGCAAGAATTGATCGAAGAATTCGTCAATTACATATCTATCGAACGCGGTCTAGCCAAGAATACGCTTTTGGCGTACCGGCGGGATTTACAAAAATATTTAGAATATATTGAAAAGGGGGGCACGAGCCATATTCAACAGGTCAGCCGCGACCGCGTCACCGCTTATATGTACGATCAAAAGCAAAAAGGATTATCAACGACATCGATTTGCCGCAGTTTGGCGGCGATAAAAATGTTTCACCGTTTTCTCGTGCGGGAACGTTTGGCCAAAGAAGATCCCACGAACCTTGTGGACACGCCTAAGCTGTGGAAAAGAGTTCCCGAGGTCCTTTCCACGGGAGAAATCGAGGCGATGATCAAGGCCTCGCAGGGGCGCAAAAAACAGAACATCCGCGACCATGCCATTTTGGAACTGTTTTATGCCAGCGGTATGCGTGTTTCGGAACTGGTGGAATTGAAAGTGGAGAATGTCAATTTCGATATCGGCTATGTGCGCTGCATCGGAAAAGGCCGCAAGGAACGGATCATTCCGATCGGCAAACGGGCTCAGGAGGCCATCAAGAAATATTGTGAAAAAACCCGCAATGAGCTTGTGAAATCACAGATAACGTCGGTTTTATTTGTGAGCCGGCTTGGGAAAAAAGTCAGCCGGCAGAGTGTTTGGAAAATCATTAAACAATACGCGAAAAAAGCCAATATTAAGAAAACGATCAAACCGCATACGCTGCGGCATTCTTTTGCGACACATTTGTTGGAGGGCGGGGCTGATTTGCGTTCTGTTCAAGAAATGCTGGGCCACTCTGATATTTCGACGACCCAGATTTATACGCACGTTGACCGGGAACGTTTAAAATCCGTGCACAAACAATTTCATCCGCGGGCTTAAACAGCGATGCATAATTTTTTTAATGCCTTAGACAAAAAAATTCTAAAAAATGTCTGCGAGATCGGGCAGTTGGCGGATCGTTCCCATGCGCCGGCTTATGTGGTGGGCGGATTTGTGCGTGATATTTTTCTCAAGCGAAAAAATTTTGATATCGATATTGTTGTGGAAGGAGATGCCGTTGGTTTGGCCAAAAGCTATGCCGCGCGGCATAACGGTAGGGTGGTTGTCCATGAACGTTTTAAAACGGCAACGGTGGAGTTCAAGGCAGGACGGCACGTGGATTTTACAACGGCTAGAAGAGAATCTTACCCTCATCCGGGCGCATTGCCGGTTGTGGCGGCGGGGAATATCGCGGACGATCTCCTGCGGCGGGATTTTACTATTAATGCGATGGCGGTTTGTATCAATCGGGATTCTTGGGGGAAATTGGTCGATTATTACGGCGGATGGGCTGACTTGCGGGCTAAAAAGGTCCGTGTCCTGCACGGCAAAAGTTTTGAGGATGACCCCACGCGGATCTTGCGCGCGGTTCGTTTTGCCCAGCGCTTTCGATTTAGTCTTGATAAAGAAACTCAGCAGTTATTGAAAATAGCACTCCGTGAAGATTTTCCTGCGCAGGTCAAGCCGGAGCGGTATTTCGCGGAGTTTAAAAAAATTTTGGAGGAAAAACAGCCGCGGGCCGGCCTTGGGCAGCTTGCGCAAGCAGGAGGATTGAAATTTTTATCCGGGAATTTAAGAATTTCTCCTCAGCAGTTGGTTCGTATTGAGCGCCGGTTGGAGCCTTTGAGGAAAAAGGGACTCCTGCGGGATAAGGAACGATGGCTTATATATTTAATGAGCTTGCTGGAACGTTTGGCGGCGCCGACGCTGGAACAATTGCTGGCAAAATTTAATTTGCGAAAAACGGACCGGGTAAAAATTTTATCCATACGGGATCTCGAGCGGAGCATCAAGACTCTTAAGAAAGACAGCCCTCCCAGCCAAGTGTATCGGGTCTTGCATGTCTTCCCTCGGGAGACAATTTTGTTTGTCAGGCTTAAGGTCATAAACAAGATTATACAAAAACATATTGCTGATTTTTTGGAAAAATATCATGATGTAACCTTGGACATCAACGGGGATGATTTAAAGAAGCTGGGCGTTCCGGAAGGAAAAGAGATACAGCGGATTCTTCAGGCGGTTTTGGCTAAGAAACTGGACGGTAGGATCAGGTCCCGGCAGGATCAGTTGAGGGAAGTTAAACGATTGAGTGCCCAATAGAGCAGAAAATAAATTTTGTGAGGAGAGTTTTATGGGAAGGATCGACAGGGTTAATGAGTTTATTCGGCGTGAGATCAGCAATATCATTTTGATTGAATTGCAGGATCCGCGAATAAAGTTTGTCACCATTACCGAGGTGAATGTCAGCCGTGATCTGCGTCATGCCAGAGTGAGCTTTACTGTTTTAGGCGATGAAGCAAAGGTCGAAGCGGCGATGAACGGTCTCAATAGTGCCCGGGGCCTTATCCGGAAAATGGTCGGCCAGCGGATCAGTATGCGTTATACTCCGGAGATCATTTTTGAGCAAGACCGGTCCGGGGAATATAATATAAAGATTGAAGAGGCTTTAGAGGAAATTCGCCATGAGTCTGAAGAAAATTCTTGATACGATCAAGAAAAATAAAACCTTCTTGATCAGTACCCATGTGAATCCGGATCCGGACGCCCTGGCCTCGGAGCTGGCCCTGGCGATCCATTTGAAAGCGCAGGGAAAGCAGGTCTACATTGTCAATGAGGCGCCGGTCCCGGCACGATTTTTGTTTTTGCCCGGCATTCGCCGCATCCGCGCTTTATCAAAAAATCTTAAAGTTCCTTACGACGTGGCGATCGTTCTCGACTGCGGCGATCTGGAGCGTGCCGGCCGTGTCAAAAAAATTATTTCTCCCGATAAGCCATTGATCAACATCGATCACCATGTCACCAACGATGCTTTCGGCAGCCTGCGCTGGGTTTATCCCAAGGCCTCTTCGACCGCAGAGGTGCTTTTTGAGTTATTTACGTACACCCGAGCGCGTATAACGCGGGATATGGCGATCTTGCTTTATTTAGGAATTATGACCGATACGGGGTCGTTTCGCTACGAAAGCACGGGGCCGCGGACACATGCGATTGTCAGTGAATTATTGAAGTTTAAATTTTCCATTTCAGTATTGTATCGCAAGCTGTACGAATCGGTGCCCTTGAACGATATGAAGATGTTCACTAAAGTTGTTTCGCATTTTGATTCCTTGCTGGGCGGAAAAGTCATTTGTGTCGAGCTGAAACGGGGTGTGGTCGCGCGGTTTTCTCAGGATTTTGATCTGCGGGATAAAATCTTTGGTTTTTTGCGGACCATTAAGGGTGTCGAAGTGGTTTTTATTCTGACGGAAGACGGTCGCAAAAAGACGCGGGTGAATTTGCGCTCTCAGGGAAAAGTGAATGTGGCCCGCTTGGCGCATCATTTTAACGGCGGCGGACACCACCGGGCCAGCGGGTGCTTGATTGAAAATAAAATCCAAGGGGCGAAACGCAAAATTTTGCAAGAATTAAGGAAGGTGCTGTGATGGACGGGATCGTACTTGTCAATAAGCCGCAGGGAATTACGTCGCATGATGTGGTGGCGCGTGTTCGCCGGATATTTCAGATGCGCCGGGTGGGACATGCCGGGACTTTGGATCCTTTGGCCACCGGGGTCCTGGTGATCTTGTTGGGTAAGGCGACCAAATCATTCAATAAATTTCAATCTTTGGATAAAGCTTACCGCGCCACTTTAAAGTTGGGCGTGACGACACATACCGCAGACATTTTGGGAAAAGTGATTGAAGAAAAATCCTGTGCAGGCATCACTCAAGCCAATGTCGAAGCCGTGTTAAAGAGATTTGTGGGAGACATTGAACAAACACCGCCCATGGTTTCGGCGATCAAGATCGGCGGCAAGCGGCTCTATAAGCTGGCGAGAAAAGGGATCGAGGTCGAGCGGAAGCCTCGGGCGATCCGCATCGACCAATTGCGGCTGATCAAGTTTACTGATTGTTTGGTTGAGTTTTATGTGGAATGTTCCAAGGGGACCTATGTCCGCCAGCTGGCGGAAGATGTGGGGCGAACACTTGGCTGCGGGGCCTGTATTACTCAAATTGAACGCACCAAGGTGGGGTCTTTTGCTATTGAGCAGGCGATTAAGTTGGAAGATCTGAATGAGAGCCATGTTCAGGATTGGAGAGGTTAGGCTGTGATGAAAGTTATTTACGGTGTCTCCAATATAAAACAAAAATTCAATCATGCGGTGATCGCCATTGGCGTTTTTGACGGATTGCACCGCGGGCATCAGCAGCTGATCGATCAAGCGATCCGGGAGGCGAAAAGAATCAAGGGGACGGCGATCGTGATGACTTTTTGGCCGCACCCCGCTCATGTTCTGCGACCGGAGATCCGCTTGCCGCTCTTGGTTTCCTTGCCGCACCGGCTCAAACTTCTGGAAGGGATGGGTGTGGATGCCTGCATCGTGATCCCTTTTACAAAATTTTTTTCTCGTTTATCCCCTGGACAATTTATTAAGGATTATCTTGTTAAAAATATCAAGCCGGCAGAAGTTTTTGTCGGTTATGATTTTCGTTTCGGGAAAGATCGGCTGGGAGATCTGCATCTTTTTAAAGAGATCGCCAAGACATTCGGCTTTAAGGTCAATGTGCTGCAGGCGATCAAAGGAGGGACGCATGCGATCAGCAGCACGCGCATTCGCGAACTGGTGGCCCAGGGTGAATTTGTTCAGGCCGGCCGGTTGCTGGGACGTCCCGTATCGATCATGGGGACCGTGTACCGTGGGGATGCGCGCGGCAAGACCTTGGGATTCCCGACGGCAAATATCGATCCCGACGGCGAGTTGATCCCGCCGTGCGGCG
>MHGP01000079.1:0-1973 GCA_001805615.1 Omnitrophica WOR_2 bacterium RIFCSPHIGHO2_02_FULL_48_11 | reverse complement strand
TTGTTCAATTCATCAAAAAGATCCGCAATGAGAAATTTTTTTTCTCCAAAGAGCAGTTGATCCACCAGTTGCGCAAAGATGAAGTGAAGTCCAAAGAGATCTTGTCCAAACAGAGTTCCTTCCGGTAATTCCTCTTTTTTCTAATTCTTCCTAAGCAAAAGTTTCTTATGTTCCTTTAAAACTACCATATTTTGTGCTTCCCGGCTGTTTAGTCACAACCCCTTGTCTATCAAGCAAATATAAAAAAATTGTAGAAATTAGGTGTTGACAACACCCATGGCCATTACTATAATTGGAACTGTAGTGGAGCAAAGTGGAGTGAAGTGGTTTATTAGGTTTTGATGGGAAAATTATTATGTTTTACGGCGAATATAATCATACTATCGATCGCAAAGGGCGAATCATTTTGCCGGCACGCTTTCGGGATACTTGCAAAGAAAGCGGGATCGAGAAATTTTTCATCACCCGCGGGCTGGATAAATGTATCTTCATGTTCAGCGATGAGGAATGGCGCGTCCAGGAGCAGCGGTTTAAGGGAATGTCTTTTACCAAGCAGGAGGCGCGCAGTTTTAACCGTATGTTTTTTTCCGGGGCGGCGGACGTGGCCCCGGACCGCCAGGGGCGTTTTATCGTTCCGCAATATTTGAAAGATTACGCCAATATTAAACGGGACGTGACGGTTATAGGGGTTTCCAACCGGATCGAGATTTGGAACAGCACCAGCTGGAAAGATTTTTCTACCAATTCGCAGAATTCTTTTGAACAGACAGCAGAGAATATCCTTAACCTATAACCGGGCTTCAACAAGGGAGGAGACTGTATGGCGACGAAATTATTCAATGATTTGGTGTTCCGACACATGGTCGAGTTGACCAGTTCCGATTGTATTTTTTGTTCGACCCAAGAAAGAGAAACCGGAAGAGTGAGACTGTATCTTATTTTTGATAATCACGGGCAGATTTATTCACGCAATGGATTAAAGGGGACTTGGGTTGAGGTGAAAGATCAGGACGAATATGTAACGGTCAGAGATGCGTATACAAGCGCGCGCCATCAAGGGACCGTCCCGCGATACAGCGCTTAAATCATCGTGAGGGGTATGAAAATTTTGGAGCCTTTAGAAATGGATTTTCAATCAAGGTCGAACCATATTCCTGTCATGGCCAAGGAAGTGCAGGAATATTTGCAGTTAAAAATGAACAATTGTGTGGTTGATTTTACCCTTGGTTTGGCCGGGCATGCTTTGCTTATGGCGAAAGCGACGGCCCCTGACGGCCGGCTGATCGGCATCGACCGCGACAAAGCATCTCTTGAGGTGGCCCGCGAAACTCTGAAGGAATTTTCCAATCGTTGTGAATTCGTGCATGATGATTATCGTAATATTGATAAGATTTTGAATACATTGGGGATCAGAGAGGTGGATGCGATGCTTTTGGATCTGGGAATATCCAGTTACCAGTTGGACAATCCACAGCGGGGGTTCAGTTTTAGCGCGGAAGGACCTTTGGACATGCGCATGGATCAGGACAGTTATATTTCGGCGTATGATCTAATCAATTCATTGTCGGAAAAAGAGATCGCCTTGATCTTGCGTAATTTCGGCGAGGAACGGTGGCACAACCGGATCGCCCATCATTTAGTAGAACAGAGGCTGCGGCGGCCGATTGCTTCCACCAAAGATTTGAGCGAGGCCGTGATGCGGGCCATTCCTTCACATTTTAAGAGAGAAAAAATTCATCCGGCGACGAGGACATTTCAGGCCTTTCGCATTGCCGTCAACCGCGAGCTGGAATCGCTCGAAATAGGATTGGAAAAAGGCGTGCGTTACTTAAAAACAGGTGGGCGCATGTGCGTGATCGCGTTTCATTCCTTGGAAGACCGGATCGTGAAGCAAAAATTTCGTTCGTTGGCGAAGGAGGGATATGTCCGGCTGCTCACCAAGAAGCCTCTGCGGCCGAGTGACGAAGAAGTGG